>DATCFB010000178.1:0-3753 GCA_036509755.1 Pseudolabrys sp.
TCCGCTTGCGCTGGGTGACGTCCTCGGCACCGGCAAAGGCGATCGTCGGCATCTTCGCCTGCGCGAAGTAGTCGAGGGTCGCCAGCAGTTCGAAGGCGGCGAACGGGCCCAGCACGACGTCGACCTTGTCGCGCTCGACCACCTCCTGCGCCTTGGTCTTGGCGCCGGCCGGATTGCCGCCCGTGTCCGCAACAATGAGATCGATCTTGCGGCCGCTCAGCGTGTAATTCTTCTCCTTCAGGAAGGTCACAAATCCTTCCTCGAAATGGATGCCGCCCGCGGCAAGCGGTCCGGTCTTCACCGTCAGGAGGCCGACTTTGATCGGCGCATTCTGCGCGATCGCGGGCATGGGAAGCGCCGCCGCGGCGGCACCGGCCAGCAACTGACGGCGGCTGAGCTTGATGGTCATGTGTTCTCCTCCTGCGGCCGTTCTGGGTGCGGCCTCCCCGCGCAAATTCAATCATAACTGCCCGGCTCCGGCGACTGCGATTTGCGGCCAAGATCGCTTTGGGGCTGCTGCCCACAACCCCCACGCGGCGTAATAATTTTTAGAAATCCGCCACGCGAATCGCTTAGCCTTTCCTCCATGGCGGTTCGTAGCTTACGGATCGAAAGGCAGTCGGGGCATTCCAAATGCCCCGAATGCCGGCCGCGCGGCCGGACCGCCCCGCTTCCCTCGACACCCTCTCGGCTTGGTATCCGCGCGTCCGCGCGGTGGGTTGGCGTATGCACTTAATCCTTAAGTCCACCAAAAGGATCAGACCCTTGGCTAAGAACCTCGCGAAGAAGAGGCGCCGTCATGAGCGCTTGCTGGGATCCGCCGAAATCATCGACTTCCAGAACTCCAAATTCGAAAGTGAGCGCGCACTGCCGCCGATCAAGGCCCTGAACCCGACCCAAGCCGACTATCTTGATGCCCTTCGCAAGTCTCCCCAGGTGATCGTTCTCGGGCCCGCGGGCACCGGCAAGACCTGGATCGCGGCAACGCATGCCGCCGACCTCTACCGCAACCGACAGATCGACAAGATCATCCTGACGCGGCCGAACGTGCCCTGCGGCCGTTCGCTCGGCTATTTCCCCGGCTCGCTCGAGGACAAGTTCGCGCCCTGGGCTGTGCCTGTGGCCGAGGCGATCAAGGAACGCATCGGCAAGGCCGCGTACGATATCGCGCTCAAGAACGGTGCGATCGAAATGGTGCCCTTCGAGGTGATGCGCGGGCGGTCATGGAAGAACGCCTTCGTGTTGCTCGACGAAGCCCAGAATGCGTCGCCGGCCGAGATCAAGACGTTCCTCACGCGCATCGGCGAGGACTGTACCACGGTCATCAACGGCGACATCAGCCAATGCGACCTCGACCGCGACAGCGGTTTGCGCGTGGTCATCGACATCATCGCCAAGCAAAGGTTGCCCGTGCCGGTGATCGAATTCGGCCGCGGCGACATCGTCCGCTCCGGCATCTGCGCGATGTGGGTCAACGCCTTCACGGAGGCAAACATTTAACGACGCTCTCTTCGAGCGTCACATGAAGAAATGAAAACCGGCTAGCGCGTCACGTGACTTTCGGCGCGGGCCGTCTGGGTCATGGCGACGCGGCAGGCGGTGCACTCGAATACATTCTGGCCGTGATGGGTCTCGTCGGAGGCGATACGGCGCGTCAGTCGCATCGGCTGCACGCAGTTCGGACAGAGCGGCAAAGACTCCTGCATGACCAGCGCGTTACGCCTCATCGCCGCCCGGCGCAAGGCGGAATTTGCTCCGATGTTATGCACGGAACCGAAAGCCGGCGCGCGCGTTATGTGCGCACAACCAGGGACGACAAGAAGAATACGCAAAGGGCGTCCATGACCGCGCAGCAATATCTTCAAAACCAGGCCGAGCACTGCCGCCGCTCTGCGGCCGACACGGCCGATCCGATCGTCGCCGAGGAACTGCGGCGGCTGGCCGCCGAGTTCGACTGGCGGGCCAGAGAGACCCAGCCTTCCGGTTCGCAGCAGAGCCGCGCGGCGTGAGGCGCAAAGGTCTGGCTGCCGCGACGCGGAATCGCCCTCCGCAAGGACGCGACTCATCGGATTCGGTGTAACCCTGCCGGCTTGAACCGGCGCGGCGCAGCGCCTAATACCTGCGGCGGGGGAACATCGCCCAGCCTCTATCGGTTATGCGAAGGGTTGCGCACTCATTTGGGGTTCCTGCATGCAAAAAGCGCGTCTGCTTCTCGTCGGCGCGGCGCTCGCCGTTATCGGGGCGCTCCCCTTCGCCAATTTCACCGCGGTGGCGCGCAACAGCCAAGCGAATCAGAATAATCAGTCGAAACTCTCGACGTCCGATCTCGCGCTGATCGGCGGGATCATCGAGTTGGTGCAGCACGACTACGTGCACGTCGTCGATTCAGCGACTTTGACCGACGACGCACTTAAAGGAATGCTCAACCGGCTCGACCCGCATTCCGACTACATGAACGAGCAGGAATTTCGTGAGACCCAGGCCGACATCGCCGGCAAGTTCGGCGGGCTCGGCATCCAGATTTCGTCGCAGAATGGCGTGCCGAAGGTGATCGCGCCGATCGACGGCACTCCGGCCGACAAGGCCGGCATGCAACCGGGCGATCTCATCATCGCCGTTAACGGCCAGAGCACCCAGGGGCTGGGTCTGACCAAGATCGTGCGCATCCTGCGCGGCGATCCCGGCACCAAAGTGACGATCTCCGTTCTGCGCGGCAACAAGACTCCATTCGACGTTACGATCACCCGCAGCATCATCCAGGTGGCGACGGTGAAGCCGAAGCTGCTCGCCAACAATGTCGGCTATGCGCGGGTCACCGAGTTCGGCGAGGACACGGCGGCAGATTTCAAGAAGGCTGTGCTGAATCTGAAGCAGCAGGCGAATGGCGGCCTGAAGGGCTTTGTGCTCGACCTGCGCAACGATCCCGGCGGACTGCTCACCGCGGCTGTTGCGATCGGCGGCGATTTCCTCGGCAACGGCACGGTCGTCAGCATCCACGGCCGCAATCCGGAGGACGACCACGTCTACAAATCCTCAAGCAGCGAACTCCTGGCCAACGTGCCGGTCGTCGTCCTGATCAACGGCGCCTCGGCGTCGGCTTCCGAGATCGTGGCGGGCGCGTTGCAGGACCGCAAGCGCGCCACCATCATGGGCACGCAGAGCTTCGGCAAGGGCTCAGTCCAGACCGTCATTCCGCTCAACGGCCACGGCGCGCTGCGCCTGACGACGGCGCTGTATTACACGCCCAGCAGCCGCTCGATCCAGGGACAGGGCATTTCGCCAAATGTCGTCGTGGACGTGCCGAAGGACCAGCAGGTCGAAGGCGGCCTCGTGCTGCGCGAAAGCCAGTTGCAGGGTGCCTTCACCAATCCAGGCCCGCTCAACGGCAAGCCCGCCGCCAAGCCGGACGGCAAGGCAAGCAACCCGAACAGCCAGTCGGCCAACAGCGACGATAAAAAGTCCGCCAAAGAAGGGCGCGAGAACGACTTCGCCACGCCGATCAAGAACGAGCTGATCGGCACCGACAACGACGCCCAGCTCAAGGCGGCGCTGGACTATCTGCAAAAGAATCCGGGTATCACGACCGGCTCGGCGCAGTAGGCCGCTTCAGCGCCGGCCGATCGCGGCGAGCTCGGCGAACACCGAGAACACGAACGGCTTGCGTTCCAGATTGTAGGCGTCGACGTCGCGCGCATGGTGGTTGACCTTGTCCCAGGTCGCCGCGATGCGCGCGAGCGATCTTGCGTCGCCTTC
>DATCFB010000179.1:0-8522 GCA_036509755.1 Pseudolabrys sp.
GCCGGCTTGAGCGAGCGGCGCGACAGGAAGAACGACGTCGACATGATGTCGAACTGCCAGCCGAGCTTGCGTGCGATGGCGAGCGCCTTCGGCACGTTGGGTGTCTCCATAAAGCCGAAGCGCAGCACGATGCGCGAGAAGGTCTCGCCGACCGGCTCGATGCGCACGCGCTCGGAGGCATCGACCGTCGGCGTGTCGGCCGATTCGATGGTCAGGATGACGTTCTTCTCGTGCAGCACCTTGTAGTGCTTGAGGCTGTGCAGGAGCGCCGTCGGCGCGAATTCCGGATCGCTGGTCAGGAACACCGCGGTGCCCGGCACTTTATGCGGCGCCTTCCTCTCGAGGCTGGCGACAAGACCGCTGAGCGGAATCTCCTGCTTGCGCGTCTTCAGGATCAGGAGCCGCGTGCCGCGCCGCCACGTATACATGAGCACCATGATCAGCGCGCCGAGCGCGAGCGGCATCCAGCCGCCCTCGATGATCTTGAGCATGTTGGCGGTGAGGAAGGTCAGGTCGACGACCAGGAACGGCGCGATGAGAAGCGCGGCGCCCCACAGTGGCCACTGCCAGACGCGCCAGATGACGACGAGCGCCATCATCGCGGTGACGACCATCGTGCCCGTCACGGCAATGCCGTAGGCCGAGGCCAGCGCGCCGGACGAGCGAAACAGCGCGACAAGCAGCAGTACGCCGAGCAAGAGCAGCGCATTGACGCGCGGCATGTAGATCTGCCCCGCGAGCGCTTCGGAGGTGTGACGGATCTCGAGCCGCGGCAGAAGGCCGAGCTGGATCGCCTGCCGCGTCAGCGAATAGGCGCCGGTAATGACCGCCTGACTGGCGATGACCGTGGCGATCGTCGCCAGCACCACCATCGGCAGCAGCGCCCAATGCGGGTACAGCAGGAAGAACGGATTATCGAGGGCCTTGGGATCGGCGAGCACCAGCGCGCCCTGTCCGAGATAATTGAGGGTCAGCGCCGGCAACACCACGGTCAGCCAGGCCAGCCGGATCGGCGCGCGGCCGAAATGGCCGAGATCGGCATAGAGCGCCTCGGCCCCGGTCACGACGAGAAACACGGCGCCGAGCGTGAAGAAGGCGATGATGCCGTGGTGAATCAGAAACGAGATGCCGTGCCATGGATTGAACGCGAACAGCACCGTGGGGTGCTGGCCGATGTGCCACAGGCCGCCGGCGGCGATGGCGGCGAACCACACCATCATCAGCGGGCCGAAAAAGGTCGCGACGCGCGCGGTGCCGCGCGACTGCACCCAGAACAGCGCGAGCAGGATCGCGACTGTGATCGGCACGACATAAGGTTCGAAGGACGGCGTCGCGATCTTGAGGCCCTCGACCGCCGAAAGCACCGACAATGCCGGCGTGATGATGGCATCGCCATAGAATAAGGCGCCGCTGATAATGCCGAGCAGAATGATGGCGCCGCTGGCGCGTCCGAGCGCGCGCGAGGCGAGCGCCATCAGCGCGAGCGTGCCGCCCTCGCCTTTGTTGTCGGCGCGCAGCAGGATGATCACGTATTTGACGGTGACGATGAAGATCAGCGCCCAGATGATCAGCGACAGGATGCCGAGGACGACCGGCTCGTTCGCCGCGCCACCGCCACTCGTCGCCGCCAGGATGGATTCCCGGAACGCGTAAAGCGGGCTGGTGCCGATGTCGCCGTAGACGACGCCGACGCTGCCGATCGCCAGTGTCCAGAAGCCGGCGCGCGGATGCGCGTCGACCGTCTCCGGGATTGGCGCCGAGGCGCTCTCGCCGATTGTTGAACTGTGGGCCATGGGAGATGGTGTCCGGAACTTTATTGTGCGGTGCAAAACGCCGCGCATATAACGCCGGACCGGCCGCCCCGACAGCAGCCAAATACGCGCGGCACTGCCGCCCAGCCATGCGATTTCGCCATGGGCGAAGACTAATTCTGTCTACTGAATCAATTAGTTGGCAATAAATGTCGAAAGCGTCGCGAGATCGGGACGACTAAACGGTCACCTGGGTTCCGACTTCGACGACGCGGCCGGTCGGAATCTGGAAGAAGTCGGTGGCGTCGCTCGCCGACCGCGCCAGCCAGATAAACAGGTGATCCTGCCAAGCCGGCATGCCGGATTGCGGCGAGGGCTTCAGCGCCCGCCGCGACAGGAAGAACGACGTCGACATGATGTCGAACTGGAGGCCCTGCTTGCGGGCCAGCGCCAGCGCCTTCGGCACGTTCGGCTGCTCCATGTAGCCGAATTTCAGCGCGATGCGCGAGAAGTGCTTGGACAGCGGCGCGATCTTCACCCGCTCGCTCTCCGGCACGCGCGGCGTGTCGGCGGTGACGACTGTGAGAACGATGTTGCTCTCGTGCAGAACTTTGTTGTGCTTGAGATTGTGCAGCATGGCGGTCGGTGCAAATTCCGGATCGCTGGTCAGGAACACCGCGGTGCCGGGCACGATGTGCGGGGGCTTCTTCTCCAGGCTGCGGAACAGAGTGTCGAGCGGCACCTCGCTGCGCCGCGTCTTGTTGACGAGGATACCGGAGCCGCGCCGCCAGGTCAGAATCAGCAGCACCATCGACGTGCCGAACAGGATCGGCACCCAGGCGCCTTCCAAAAGCTTGATCAAGTTGGCGGAGAAGAAGGTCACGTCGACGACGAAGAGCGGCAGGATCAGCGCCACCGATCGCCACAGCGGCCATTGCCACAACTTCCAGATGACGACGAAAGCAAGCGTGCCGTCGACCACCATCGTCGTCGCGACCGCGATGCCGTAGGCGGAGGCGAGCGCGCCCGACGTGCGGAACAGACCGACCAAAAGAAGCACGCCGATCAACAGCGAGAACGTCACGCGCGGAATGTAGATCTGTCCCGCGTGCGAGGCTGAGGTGTGCTTGATGGTGAGCCGCGGCAGGAGACCGAGTTGGATCGCCTGATGCACCAGCGAATAAGCGCCCGTGATCACCGCCTGGCTGGCAATAACGGTCGCCGCGGTTGCCAGCACGATCATCGGCAGCAGGAAGTCGTGGGGGACCAACCTGTAGAAAGGGTTCTCGATCGACGCCGGATCGGCGAGCACCTTGGCGCCTTGGCCGAAATAATTGATCAGCAGCGACGGCAGCACGAGACTGAGCCATGCGGTCTGGATCGGCTTGCGACCGAAGTGGCCGAGGTCGGCGTAGAGCGCCTCGCCGCCGGTGACGCAGAGGAACACGGCGCCGAGCGTCACGAGGCCGATGGTCCCGTGATCCAGCAGGAATTCGATGCCGTACACGGGATTGATCGCGGCAAGAACGTGCGGATCGTCGAAAATGTGCATCCCACCCGCGATCGCGATCGAGACGAACCAGACCACCATCACCGGACCGAATAGCGCGGCGACCTGGGCGGTACCGCGGCTCTGTGCCGCGAATAGCGCGATCAGGATGACGACGGTGAGCGGAACGACATATTCGCTGAAGGCCGGCGTCGCGAGCTTGAGCCCCTCGACCGCCGAGAGCACCGAGATCGCCGGCGTGATGACGCTGTCGCCGAGGAACATCGAGGCGCCGATGACGCCGACGATGAAAACGAAGGTGGTGCGGCGCCCGAGAGCGCGCGTGGCCAGCGCGGTCAGTGAGAGCGTCCCGCCCTCGCCGTTATTGTCGGCGCGCAGGAGGATCAGCACATATTTGAGCGTGACGGTAATGATCAGCGCCCACAGGATGAGCGAGAGCACGCCGAGCACGACGCCGCGGGTGACCGCGTGGCCGTCGCTCGCGGCGATCGCCGCCTCGCGAAAAGCGTAGAGCGGGCTCGTGCCGATATCGCCGTAGACCACGCCGACGCTGCCGAGCGCGAGCGCGACGAAACTCGGCCGGACTTCGTGCCCGTTCTGTACGGCGGCCTCGACGGAGGCCCCCGGATCGCTAACGCCGTCGGTCATTCGATTGTTATCGCGTCCGCCCAAAGGCCCCGGAAGCGGCGCCTTATAGCATCGGGCTAACGCAGAGAATACCGGCCTCTTTCCACCGATTTTTCGCGCCGGAAGAGCCTGCTGCCGGCCGCCGGCCGCTTACGGCTTGAAATCGGCAGGTAACGGCGGTTCTTCCCGCATCAGGGTCAGCGTGACCCGCCGGTTGGGCGACATCGAGGGGTTGTCCGGAAACAATGGTTCGCTGTCGGCCTTGCCGGCGACCATATAGATGTGCCCGGAGGGCACGCCTTCGGCTGCGAGGATCTCGCGCACGGCGTTGGCGCGTTCGGCCGATAGTTCCCACGGTCCGTGGCCGGGCTTCGACGGCTCGGTCGTCACCGCCGTGTGGCCGATGATGGAGATGCGATAGGGCATCGCCTTCAAGGCCGGCGCCATCTTCTGCAACAGGAGCCGCGTGCGCTCGTTCGGATCCTTCGAGCCGGTGGCGAACATCGAGCGGCCGTCCTGGTCGACGATTTCGATGTTCAGCCCCTCCTTGGTCTCCTCCATCATGATGTGCTTGGAGACCTCGGTGATCTCAGGCATGTCCTGTAGCGCTTGGCGCAGCGAGGCGGAGGCAAGCGCAAACCCCTGGTCGGCCTTGAAGCGGGCGCCATAAGTGCGCTGCTTGTCGTGCTCATCAGGCGACGGCGTGGCGGAGGCTTCCGACGGATCGATGTGCGCCGCGTTCTTCAATTTCGGGCGCGTCGGCAGGCCGAGCACCTCGATGATGCCGGAATAGCGCACGTGGTCCTGTACGCCGAAGGCGTCGCGCATCGACCCGGCGACCACCTGCAATTTCGCCTGGTCCTGGGTCGAGAACGCCACCAGCATCACGAAGAAGCTGACGAGGAGGCCCATCAAGTCGGCAAAGGTGACGAACCAGCCGTGACCGCCGCCGTGCGCTTCCTTGCGTCTCGCCATACGCCCCTACTCCGCGCGGTCAGGCCGCGACGGCCTCCGCGGCGTCCCCCTCGGCTTCCTCCGAGTGACGGTGCTTCTCGGGCAGATAGGCGAGCAGCATCTCGCGCACGAGCGATGGGCTTTTGGCTTCGCGGATCATCAGGATGCCGTCGATGATCAGCGTGCGGTTGATCTCTTCATCGACCAGTTTCAAATGCAGCTTGTCGGCAATCGGCAGACAGAACAGATTGGCGAGCGCCGCGCCGTAAAAGGTGGCGAGCAGGGCGCCGGCCATGAAGGGACCGAGCTTGGAGGGATCGGTCATGTTGGCGAACATCTGAACCATGCCGATCAGCGTGCCGATCATACCAAAGGCCGGAGCGCAGTCGCCGACGGCGCGATAAATCTTCTGCCCTTCGTCGAGATGAGTGAGAAAGTTGTCGCGGTCGCGCTCGAGGTTGTCGCGGATGAACGAAGTATCGTAGCCGTCAGCGACGAAGCGAATGCCCTTGGCGAGAAAGGGATCCTCGACCTCGACCTTTTCCAGGCCCACCGGGCCCTGCTTGCGGGCAATGTCGGCGATGCCGGCGATCTCGTCGACGAGCTCGCGCTGGCTCATGCGGCGCATGGTGAAGGCGAAGCGCGCGCCGAGCGGCAGACCGTGCATCATCGAGGACAGCGGAAAGCGTATCAGGGTAGCCGCGAAGGAGCCGCCGAAGATAACGATGAAGGCATGCTCGCTGACGAACATGTGCAGGTCGCCACCCATCAGGATGACGGTGCCGACCACGCCGACGCCGGCCAATAGACCTAGACTGGTTGCGATATCCATGACAATCCCGCCCGAACGCGACGCCCTTCACGGTGCTAAACCGGCACCGTCGACGACCCTAGACTGCCGTCATTAAGGAGCGGTAAAGCCTAATCGAAGGTGAAGGAAAAACGCTGCAGGGCCTCGCGGCCCGGGTGACCGCAGCGCAAAATGGGGTAAAACACCCCCGAAGTCGGCTAGTCAGGCCGCAATACAAAGCCCGCGAACGGAGGAGATCGACAAGCCATGCGTGAGATCGGCCATTTCATCGGCGGCAAGGCCGTCAAGGGGAGCTCCGGTCGCTTCGGCGACGTGTTCGATCCCAACACCGGCGAGGTGCAGGCCAAGGTCGCGCTCGCCAACCGGACCGAGGTCGAGCAGGCCATCGCCAATGCCGAGACGGCGCAGCCGGCCTGGGCCGCAGTCAACCCGCAGCGACGCGCCCGGGTAATGTTCAAGTTTCTCGAGCTGGTGCAGAAGGAATTCGACGATCTGGCGCGCCTCTTATCGTCCGAGCACGGCAAGACCTTTCCTGACGCGAAAGGCGACATTCAGCGCGGTCTCGAAGTCGTCGAGTTCGCCTGCGGCATCCCGCATCTGATCAAGGGCGAGTTCAGCGACAGCGCCGGCCCGGCCACCGATCTCTATTCGCTGCGCCAGCCGCTCGGCGTCGTCGCCGGCATCACGCCGTTCAATTTCCCGGCGATGATCCCGCTGTGGAAATGCGCGCCGGCCATCGCCTGCGGCAACGCCTTCCTGCTCAAACCATCGGAGCGCGACCCGTCCGTGCCGCTGCGCATTGCCGAGCTGTTTCTGGAAGCCGGCCTGCCTCCCGGCATTTTCAACGTCGTCAACGGTGACAAGGAAGCGGTCGATACGCTGCTGACCGACGCGCGCGTCAAGGCGATCGGCTTCGTCGGCTCCTCGGCGATCGCCGAATACATCTATGCGACCGGCTGCGCCCACGGGAAGCGCGTGCAGTGCTTCGGCGGCGCAAAGAACCACATGATCGTGATGCCGGACGCCGACATGGACCAGGCGGTCGACGCGCTGATCGGCGGCGGCTATGGCTCCGCCGGCGAGCGCTGCATGGCGATCTCGGTCGCCGTGCCGGTCGGCCAGAAGGCGGCCGACGCGCTGATGAAGAAACTGATCCCGCGCGTCGAAAGCCTCAAGATCGGTCCCTCGACCGATCAAGGGGCCGACTACGGCCCGCTGGTGACGAAGCAGGCGCTCGATCGCGTCAAGAGCTACGTCGATCAGGGCGTCAAGGAAGGCGCCAAGCTCGTCATCGACGGCCGCGGCTTCAAGATGCAGGGCTACGAGAACGGCTTCTTCATGGGCGGCTGCCTGTTCGACAACGTCACGCCGGACATGAAGATCTACAAAGACGAGATCTTCGGCCCGGTTCTCTCGGTCGTGCGCGCCAAAGACTACGAAGAGGCGGTGCGCCTGCCCTCCGAGAATGAATACGGCAACGGCGTCGCTATCTACACGCGCGACGGCGACACCGCGCGCGACTTCGTCAAGCGCGTCGAGGTCGGCATGGTGGGCGTGAACTTCGCGATCCCGGTGCCGCTCTCCTACTACACGTTCGGCGGCTGGAAGCGGTCCGGCTTCGGCGATCTCAATCAGCACGGGACCGATTCGATCCACTTCTACACAAAGACAAAGACGGTCACGTCGCGTTGGCCAACCGGCACCAAGGAAGGCGCCGACTTCGTCATCCCGACGATGAAGTGATGGGACGGATCGCGACTGCCTGCCTTGCCCTCGTGCTCGCCGGCTGCGCCGGCGGGCAGGATATTCTCTCGGGCGCCAGCACGCCCGCGCCCGAAAGCATGAACGGCCGCTGGATGCTCAGTGAGCCAAACGGACCGCCTTGCAGCATGACCTTCGCCGGCGGCCCAGGCGCACTCGCAGGCACGATCTCACCGGAAGGCGGCTGCCCGGATCGCTTCTTCCTCAGCCGGCGCTGGACCATCGGCGAGAGCGGCCTCACGATCACCGACGAAGACATGAACATGCTCGGAACGCTGACCTTCTCGGGCAGCCAGTTCAGCGGCACGTCCGCCGCCGGCACGCCGGTGAAGCTCACGCGATAACAACCACACGGGGGCCACCGATGTCGGAATACCAGCTCTATTGCTTTGCCCAGTCGGGCAATGCCTATCGGGGGGCGCTGATGCTCAACCTCATCGGCGCCGACTGGGAGCCGACATGGGTCGATTTCTTCGGCACGGCCCCGCAGCGGACGTCGGCCTATCGCGAAGACATCAACGAGATGGGCGAAGCGCCGGTGCTGGTGCACGGCGAGAAGAAGCTGTCGCAGTCCGGCGTGATCCTCACTTATCTCGCGAAGCGCAGCGGCAAATTTCTGCCGCAGGGCGAGGACGACGAGCTCGAGGCGCTGCGCTGGATCATCTTCGACAACCAGAAGGTCAACGGCTTTCTCGGGCCGTACCGGTTCTTCAAAACTTTTGTCAAGCAGCCGCCCGAGCCTGCCGTCGTGGACTTCCTCAAAGGACGCGCGCTCGGCAGTCTCGGCATCGTCAACAAGCGGCTCGAGAAGAGGCCGTTCCTCGTCGGCGACCGGCCGACCATCGCCGACGTATCGATGACGGGCTATCTGTATTATCCGGCGGACGAGTTCGGCTTCGACGTCGCCAAGGATTATCCGGCGATCGCCGCCTGGCTCGAACGCATGAAGGCGCTGCCCGGCTGGGCGCACCCCTACGACATCATGCCGGGCTATCCGTTCGGCACGTCGGGCTATCGCAACCGCTGAAGTTTCAATTGAGCCGCGCCGGGCGGTCCTCGTCGGCGATCGGCGGACTCGGCTTGTAGGGCTCGCCGGACGCCGCCGTTT
>DATCFB010000180.1:0-2316 GCA_036509755.1 Pseudolabrys sp.
GATGCCGGCGTCAAAAAAATGATCAAGGCCGCCAAGAAGCGCGGCTACGTGACCCTCGACCAGATCAACGAAGTGATGCCCTCGGGCGAGGTATCCTCGGACCAGATCGAGGACATCTACGCCATGCTCTCGGAGATGGGCATCAACGTCGTCGAGAACGAGGACGCCGACGCAGACGAGGCGGAGAAGGCGGAGGAGGCCGACGACGAGGAGGAGGACAACGGCTCCGAGGTCGTCGAAGCCAAGTCCAAGTCGCTCGCCACTACCGAGAAGAAAGAGCCGTCCGAGCGCACCGACGATCCCGTACGCATGTATTTGCGTGAGATGGGCTCGGTCGAGCTACTGTCGCGCGAGGGCGAGATCGCCATCGCCAAGCGCATCGAAGCCGGCCGCGAGGCGATGATCGCCGGCCTCTGCGAGAGCCCGCTCACCTTCCAAGCCATCATCATTTGGCGCGATGAATTGAACGAAGGAAAGGTGTTCCTTCGCGACATCATCGACCTCGAGGCCACCTATGCCGGCCCCGACGCCAAGAACATGCAGCCGCCGCAGATCGGCCCGGACGGCAAGCCTATTCCTGGCACGTCGATTCCTGGAACGCCGGTGCCCGGCGCGCCGCATCTCCAGGTCGTGCAGACGCCCGCTCCGCCGGCCGCGCCGCCCGCCGCCACGCCGTTCAAAGCGCCCGGCGACGACGATGGCGAGCCGAAGGATCCGGGCGAGGCCGCAGCCGAGAGCGATTACGATGAAGACGACATGGAGTCGTCGCTCTCGCTCGCCGCGATCGAGGCAGAGCTGAAGCCAAAGGTCGTCGAGACCTTCGACAACATCGCCGATTCCTTCAAGAAGCTGCGGCGCCTTCAGGACCAGGACATCGAGAACCGCCTGAAGGCGAGCGCCGGTGCGTCGCTGTCGCCGAACCAGGAGCGCAAATACAAGAAGCTCAAGGAAGAGATCGTCGGCCACGTGAAGTCGCTGCGGCTCAACCAGGCGCGCATCGACGCGCTGGTCGAGCAGCTCTACGACATCAACAAGCGGCTCGTGTCGAACGAGGGACGCCTGATGCGTCTCTCCGAGTCCTACGGCGTCGCGCGCGAAGACTTCCTGAAGAATTACATCGGCGGCGAGCTCGATCCGCGCTGGCTCAATCGCGTATCGAAGCTTTCGGCAAGAGGCTGGAAGGGCTTCGTCGCCAACGAGAAGGACAAGATCAAGGACATCCGGGGCATGGTGCACGACCTTGCCGCCCAGACCGGCGTCGAGATCGGCGAATTCCGCAAGATCGTGCAGATGGTGCAGAAGGGCGAGCGCGAGGCTCGTCAGGCGAAGAAGGAAATGGTGGAGGCCAATTTGCGCCTCGTCATCTCCATCGCCAAGAAATACACCAACCGCGGCCTGCAATTCCTCGACTTGATCCAGGAAGGCAACATCGGTCTGATGAAGGCGGTCGACAAGTTCGAATATCGCCGCGGCTACAAGTTCTCGACCTATGCGACGTGGTGGATTCGCCAGGCGATCACCCGTTCGATTGCCGACCAGGCGCGCACCATCCGCATCCCGGTGCACATGATCGAGACGATCAACAAGATCGTGCGCACGTCCAGGCAGATGCTCAACGAGATCGGCCGCGAGCCGACGCCCGAAGAGTTGGCCGAAAAGCTCGGCATGCCGCTGGAGAAGGTGCGCAAGGTCCTCAAGATCGCCAAGGAGCCCTTGTCGCTCGAAACGCCGATCGGTGACGAGGAGGACTCGCATCTCGGCGACTTCATCGAGGACAAGAACGCGATCCTGCCGATCGACGCGGCGATCCAGTCGAACCTGCGCGAGACGACGACGCGCGTGCTCGCTTCGCTGACGCCGCGCGAGGAGCGCGTGCTGCGCATGCGCTTCGGCATCGGCATGAACACCGACCATACGCTCGAGGAAGTCGGCCAGCAGTTCTCGGTGACACGCGAGCGTATCCGTCAGATCGAGGCCAAGGCGCTCAGGAAGCTCAAGCACCCGAGCCGCAGCAGGAAGCTGCGGAGCTTCCTCGACAATTGAGTCGATCTTCGTCCGCGAAAGCGGAAACCGGGTTCTGAAGCGGCGGGCGAAAGCCTGCCGTTTGCGTATTGCGCGCTCACGGCAAGCGCGTTTGCATAAGAGCAACTGCAGGGTGGGGCACCACATGACGACCGACGAGACCAATCCGCGCGGCACGCTGACCGTGCGCATCAGCGCCATGCCCGCCGATACCAATGCAAACGGCGATATCTTCGGCGGCTGGGTGCTGTCGCGCATGGACCAGGCCGGCGGCATTGCCGGTGTCGAGCGCGC
>DATCFB010000181.1:0-32645 GCA_036509755.1 Pseudolabrys sp.
CGGACAGCGGCATATACTTCCACGGAGAACATCCCGGCCGATCCCCAAAAGGATCAGCCTAGCCACTGGACGGCTTTTACGCCGCCCGCACCAGCATCTCGCCGGCGCTCCTGTGGCCTACTTTGTCACCGCCATGCACACCGAACTGATGATCAGCCATCACTTGCCCGGGGTGCTCGCATTGAAGACCGCCCATGATGCTCGCGCGACGGCCCCGCCTGCACCGCCATGAACATTTCCGCTGGCCAACATTTTCACGTCCTATCAGGTCTGGCTCTGACGGGACGCACATGTTGGAGCTTCCCGGTCACTCCGCGCCGAGTTGCTTGGCCATCTCACATCGTGAGGCGAAAGGCCGCTGCACACGCATGACGACGCGAAGACCACCGGTCCGGTTTGACCCGCAGCGCCGTGCGGCACGGGCGGACTTGAAGGCCAGCATCGAGACATTCACGCGGCACCTCGAATCCGAGGAGCGCCGTCTAGGCGTCCGAACGCGTTCGCGTCGTGAGGCGGACCAACGGAGCTTTCGGCTCGCGGTGGAAGCCATTGCGTGCAACCTGCTGATCACCGCAATGACCGGGCAAGACGCAACCCTCAGCGTCCCTCGCAGTCACGACGCAATGTGGGGCCAGGGGCGTTACCGCAATCCGGTCTACGGCCAGCACTTCCGTGACGCTCTCGACTTACTGGAGACCCTCAAGCTCGCTTCGAGGGCCACAAAGGGCTATCGATTCTCGGCGACCGCCAGACAAGCGACCACCATCCGCGCAACGTCGAAGCTGACGCGCCACCTGCCGCTGGGCGTGACCGACTGGAGTGCCTTCCGTTGTGTGGCGGAGCCCGAGTTGATCGTCCTCAAACCCCGGAAGGACGACGACCGCCGCACCCAGCCGGTTGACTATAAGGATACAGCGCGGACGGAGAGGTGGCGGCGGGAGATGCAAGCCATCAATGCGTGGCTGGCTGCTGCGCCGATCAGCGTCATTGCGGATAAGCGCCGAACGATCCGGCTCGATAATGAAGGCCAGCCCGTTGAGCCGTACCGGCGCTCGCTCCGCCGCGTATTCAACAATGAGAATTGGAACGCCGGGGGACGCCTGTTCGGTGGCTTCTGGATGACCATGGAGCGCACCGAACGCTTTCGAACAATCAGGATCGCGGGTGAGGAGATTGCCAATGTCGATTTCAGTTCGCTGTTTCCTCGACTCGCCTATGCGCGTGCCGGGATCGAACAGCCTGACGAGGACGTTTACGATCTCATCGGTGACGGGACCTGCCGCGATGGCTGGAAGACGCTCATCAACGCTATGCTGTTCGCCACCAGGCCGCTCAGGGGTTGGCCGACAGGCGCACGTGAGGGGCTTCCAGCGGGTATCAAGCTCAGGGACGCCGTGGACGCCATCAAGGGGAAGCACTCGCCAATCGCCAAGCTGCTCGAACGCGGCCTCGGCTTTGAGCTAATGAGTCACGAGGCAGGCATGCTCGTGTCGGTGGTCACAGCGCTATTCAAGAATGGCGTCACCGCACTGCCTCTGCACGATTCCGTGCTGGTCCCCCGCTCGAACGCGGCCACGGCCAAAGACTTTATGGAGCAAGAATTCAAGTACCGCACCGGGTCAGCCCGCGCGTTCGTAAAGATCGACTTTGAGCCCATTTGACGGGCACTTCCGGTCTTACGCCTCCGCTAAAGGGAGAGATAACATAGGGAGAGACCTTGAGGGGCTGCTTCAAGGAGGCTCACCTTCAAGGCTGCCTTCCTGGGTCACCTCAATGGGATGAAGATGACGATGGGACACACACCCTCAGTCCTCCATCCCTTGATGGTCTCCCACCAGCACTCCCTCACGGTGCCCATCAAGTAGTGAAGACCGGGGGTGGGGTGACTGTGCCAACCTCCTCACTTGGAGCCAAGCCAAGATGTAGCCCTTGGAGTCATACGGGGACGCAAGAATCCTTGAAGGTGGTCCAGGAAGGCCCCCTTTTGGTGACCCGCACCCCCTTAATCGGTCGGCCTGGACGCGGCCTCATGGCCGCAATTGGGGGCATAGCGAACATTGACTGGGACTGGCGCTAGATGGCTCGGTCGCGAATTACCCGTAGCGGACAATCACGTCGGAAGTAGCAATGACCCGATACAATAAATTTATTCTTTCCTAATCATATCTCGCGACGTGAAGTCGAAAGGCATCGCAACGCCTGTCGTGACATTGTCACCTTTACCGTCTGTGCAGCAAAAGTTGCCAAGCTAATCGCATGACGCTTGTGGCCGCGTTGATCTATTGGGCAATTGTTGCGCTTTGGCTCGCGGTCCTAGCCACGGTCGTTGCTTCTTATTTACGAAATCCGCGTGCATTCGGCGGCACGCGTTTGCTGTTGGCCGTGCTCGCGATCGACACGATCAGAAACATCGTCGAGAACGTCTATTTTGGCCTGTATTTCGGAGCACAGTACGGTTTGTTCCCGGGCGCAATTGTTGGAGTGCTTGGCAATCCGAAATTCCTCATTATTCCGAAAGTGATCAATGTCGCTGCTGCATGCGTGGTGCTTGGCTTGCTATTGCGCCGTTGGCTGCCGATGGCTTTGAGAGAACGCGCAGACGCCGATAACGAGATGCACCAGACCGCCGACGCATTGAAACAGGAGGGCGAGGAGCGTCGTCGTCTTTTCGAAACGTCCCTCGACCTTATTTTTATAACGGATCGTCGAGGAAACTTTATTCGAGTCAGCCCGAGTTCTGCGGCGGTTCTTGGCTACTCACCAGATGAAATGATCGGACGCAGCGCACGGGAATTCATCTATCTCGACGATCTGGAAAGTACCCGCTCCGAGATGCATTTGGCGCGCGCCGGCCAAGAGACACGTAACTTCGAGACCCGTTATATCCACAAGAGTGGGCGTGTTGTGACGTTGGCATGGTCAGGCGTGTGGTCGGAGCCGGAGCAAAAGCACTTCTTCTTCGGCCGCGACATGACCGAGCGTAAGGTCTCAGAGAAAGCGTTAAAGCAACTAGCGCATTACGATCAACTTACTGGTTTGCCCAACCGTAACAGTCTTCATGCGGACCTCGGCGAATTCATCAATCTTTGCGCGGGCTCAGATTGCCACCCAACATCAATCGCGATGCTTGACCTGGATGGATTCAAAGACATTAACGATACCCTTGGTCATTCAACCGGCGACCAATTGCTGCAAGAGGTCGCGCGACGCTTAACCGCCGTTGCGATCAATGATACTCGGGTGTACCGACTGGGTGGCGACGAATTCGTCTTGGTTTTTCCAGACTGCGGCGATCCACGCATTGTTGCGGAAATCGTAGAAGTAGTATTGAAGCGACTTGCAGAGCGATTTGAAATTAACGAACAGAATCTTTTCGTCGGCGCAAGCGCCGGCATTGCTATCGCGCCAGCTGATGGTTCGAACGTCGATGATCTTATTTCGAGTGCCGACCTCGCACTTTATGACGCGAAAGCCGCTGGAGGCCATACGTATCGCCTTTTTGTGCCGACGTTTCGCGCAAAAGCTCAGGCCAGGCGTAAACTCGAAGGCGAACTCCGCCGCGCATTTGCTGAAAGCGAATTCGTCCTCTATTTCCAGCCTCAACTTCGATTGAGCGACGGTTCGGTGGCGGGTGCCGAAGCCTTGCTGCGCTGGCAGCATCCGGAGCGCGGCATTCTCGCACCTGGAACATTTATTGAAGCGCTCGCCGAAAGCTCCGTTGCTTTAGAAGTTGGGAGATGGATTCTAAGAACGGCCTGCGCAACCGCTGCTACGTGGCAAACGCAAGGGGGCCAACCGATTCGGGTCGGTGTCAATCTGTTCCCGGCCCAGTTTCATGACAAAACATTATTGGGGGATGTTGAGACAGCTTTGTTGCAAAGCGGATTGCCGGCTGAGGCTCTTGAGCTCGAGATCACCGAAAATATCGCCCTTGGCAAGGATGATTTGATATTGGCGCAGTTGAAAATATTACGAGCAAAGGGAGTGAAACTCGCGTTCGACGACTTTGGTACTGGCTATGCCTCCCTAAGTTATTTGACGCGGTATCCCCTAACCCGGATCAAGATCGATCGGAGCTTTGTGCAAAAGATCACAGATAAGGCTGTGCCGGAAGATACCGCGATCGTGCGCTCCATCATCGTTATGGCGCATAATCTTGGCCTTGAGGTCATCGCCGAAGGCGTCGAAACGCGGGATCAAGCATTGTTTCTCAAGCGAGAGAAATGCGAAGAGGTGCAAGGGTTCCTCTACGCCAAACCGCTTCCGCCGCTGGAATTCAAGTATTTTTTGCGATCAAATCTATCACGCTCGAGCCAAAAGCTGTCGAGAGTTCAAACGCGCTAACGAGTGACAGCCAAGGCTGTAACCTGCACAACAAAGTCATCGCCCAACTGGCAAAAGCAGACAACCCAGCCGCACTTGAGTTTGTCGGCTATTGGAGCAAAGCGGACTTAGGGAGCTTCGTCGCCACCCTCGTTGGTTTACCGCGAGACTATGTAGCGTGGCAGCTTCTGAATGGCCCCCGCTTGCGCCTTGATGCTCACCTCGCCGTATCCTTCAGCAACACTGCGCGGACTGCGGCCCTGAATGACATCCAGAATGCGATGCTCGATGCCAGCCTCAATGCCGGTGGTCTTGAAGCGATGCCGCCACCCTCGATTTAGCCTTTCGACTTGCGCGATGGAATCAAAAGGCGGTCGGGAGTGGTCTTGAGCGCCCGAGCGATCTTCGCCAGCACCACGATGGTGACATTCCGCTTACCGCGCTCGACTTGAGAAATGTAGGTCCGATCCACGCCTGCCTCTAGGGCAAGGTCTTCCTGAGACCAACCCGCCGACTTACGGGCCCGCCTTACTGTTTCAGCAACCACTCCGATAATTCCTGCCTCATCGTCCATGCCGTTGAGTGGGCGGCTATGGCGACTTTGGGTCTACGGACTATGAGTCCCATTTCGGATCGTATACCTTTGAAGGGCAGGAGGGCCAATTCCATGGTCGAGATTCAGAAAGAGCACCAGGTGCCCGCGACCTCGTTAGACGATAGCGTTCTCGTTCTGGCGTTCTGGACGCTCATTTGGGGGCCACTGATCGCCGTAGAATTTCTTCAGGCGGACAAGGCCCTTTTGTTTGTGACGCCAATTACTTTGATCGCTGCGTTTCGAAATCGGAAACTGGCATTTAACAAGTACAGACCGCTCATCGTGATACTCGCGGCATTCTTTGCAGGCTATTTTTGGCACGCGTACCTTGAGCAAAACTCGGAGGATTTCAAGGCTCGCGCATCCGCTCTTGAGGCGTGCACCAAGTTCAAACCGTGCGTGGACAGAGTGCAGCTCGGCGGGTTCGATATCGGTCCTGTCGGGCGATAACATCACCTCTGTTTCGGCATGAGCTTAATCCAATAAGACCTGCCCGCTACTTTTCATTGATCAGCGCTGTCGTTCGTTTTTGATCACCCAGTGACCTTATACCGGGGCAGCTTCATGATAGCGGCTGCTTGCGCCTTGATGGTCACGTCACCATAACCCTCAGCAACATTGCGGGAGGTGTGTCCCTGAATGGCATCCAAAATGCGGTGCTCAATACCCGCCTCAATGCCCGTGGTCTTGAAGCGATGCCGCCACCCATGGTTCGGCGCAACGTTCTTGTCGGGCACTACCGTGCGGACGAACTCCGCAATCCTATTTTTCACACCTTGCAAGGGGCCCGACACGTCGTCGCTTGAGGACGGCGTTAGGAACAGGTGGCCAGATGAGGACTCCTCCACGAATGCCGTGAAGCCCAACTCCGCTAGGTGCGCATGCAGCACTATCTCACGCGCCTCGTTTGTCTTCACGGTGCCGGCGTCCGGCGTGATCGTGGCGATCCAGTGCGCCCCCTCGCGCCGAACATCCTGTTTGCGAAGCTGCGCCAGTTCGCCCACGCGAGCGCCTGTGTAAGCGCAGAGCCAAGGCACCCATTGCTTCGCCGCGAATGTTTTAGGCTTCTCCTGGCCACGGCTGAGTCCTAGCGCGGCACGCAAAATCGCTTCGGCTTCCTTGTCGGTAAAACCCTTGGACCGCAGCTTGACCTGTTTGCCAACCTTGATGGTCACCCCTTCGGCCGGGTTCGTGTCCATCTTCCCGTTGGTCTTGGCCCATCCGAAGACCGTTTTGAGGGCGACCAAATCGCTGTCGTTCACCGTCCTCGCAGAGATCGGCTGCCCGTTACGTGGATTGATGGTCGCGAGACGGTGATCCTTGAAGCCGACCACGTCGTCGCGCGTAACGCGGCCAGCATCGTCGTGCCCGAGGTAGCCCGCGAATCCATTTATCGTATTGGCGTAGTTATCGTGGGTACTCGGCTTTCGGCCTGTAGCCTTTGCTTCGGACCACCATGCTTCAACGAGACCCTTGATGGAGACCTTGGCGGCAAGCGGTGCGGCAACTTTTCTGGCTTGCGGCGGCGTCCATTCGGGGAACCGTTCGGCCTTGGCATCAGGCGAATAATCGCCTTCGACATTCCGCTTTCGGCTCTCGAAGGCATCCCGCATTGCTTGCCAGAACGCCAAGAGAACCATTTCGCGCGTCTCTGGCGTAACTCGCATGATGCCCTTCGCGAGCAGCAGCCGATCCACGATGGGACCTAATGGCTTCTCCAAGTCACTCGGGGTTTCAGTCGCGCCGATCTTTTCCCAATGCGCGAGCATCGCTTCCCATTCGTCAGCGCCAACATGGGACTCGCTGACCCGACGCCATGCCGTAACCTCAATGGCTCCGTTGGGGCCTTTGCGGCGGATGTGATCGTCGGCGGACTTAAACTCCGGATCATGCTCAATCGTCGTAGTGCGCTCGCGCCCCTCGCCGTTCGCCCATGCGCGATACAGTTCGCCAGCCAAGGCTGTTGCCTGCCGGTGGCTGAGGCTTATCGGTGCGTCTTGCCGTAGCCCACGCCAGATGTTTTCCAGATACGCATCCACTGCCGCCAAGCGGGTTTTCACTTCGGCGGGATCGTCCGTGCGCAGTGACAGCCGCACTGACTGTGCGCGAGCCGTGATGGTGACGGGTTGCGTTTGGTCACCGACCGGAATGAATAGCCTCAGGCCGACCGCCTTGCTTTTCACATCGGACGGAATGCGACGGATGAAATGACGGTAGCGTGAGCCTGTGCGTTTCACCGGACGAACCAATCGAAACAGCATTGTTACACACCCCTGTAGCACAGTCGGGTGAGCGCAACAGCTTGAAGGGGTTCATCTTATTGAAACGAAAAGCGTCTTCGTTTTGATGGTGCCCCTGGCCGGACTCGAACCAGCACGATGTTTCCACCACCTGATTTTGAGTCAGGCGCGTCTACCAATTCCGCCACAGGGGCATCGTCTCGACCGCGCAAGACGGACCGGAACGAGGTCTCGAAGGTCCCGGGTCAGTCGCGGCGGCGCGGATCATAGCGGCCGAACGCCCCGGGTCAACGGGAACTCGGCACGTGCCGGCCCCGCTTGTGGCGCTTTCGACACCACGTCCACACCCCTATGATGAGGCTACAAACGATCCCGGGAGAGCGCGATGAACGAAGAAGCTTTGAATACCTCGCTGCGCAAGTTTCTCAAGGTGGTCGGCGTCACTTCGCAGGGCGAGATCGAGAAGGCGGTCCGCGAGGCGGCGGCCGCCGGCAAGCTTGCGGGCAAGCCGAGCCTCCAGGCGCAGATGGTGCTGACGATCGGCGAGATCGGGCTCACCCATAAAGTCGACGGCACCATTAAGCTCGAATAGCGCTGCGCAGCGGATGCGGCATTCGACCGCGCCCTGGCGCGCCGCGGCAGTGAAACCATGCAGCCGCTCCCGCGCTTGTCCTCGATTGTCACAGAGGAGAGCAGCACGATGATGAAAGCGACGATCTGCGCGGCGGCGGCTGCCGGCTTTCTTGCCTTCGCGGCGCCGGGGAGCGCGCAAGCCGCGATGCCCGTCGATGCCGGGATTCACGCCGGCGCGGGCGGCGGCGTGATCCAGACGGTGGGCTGGCATCACCGCCATCATTGGCGCCGCTGGCATCGCCGCGGACACAGATGTTGGGTAAGCCGCCGCGTCCGTTGGCGGCACGGGCATCGCGTCGTGACACGGGTCCGGCACTGCGGCTGGCGCTGATCGATTCCGACATCTGAGATTATGAGCAGGGCGGCAGCGGCAACGCTGCCGCCCTCCCCATGTCGCACGGATCAGGCGTTCGGCCGTCCAAAGGCGGCTTCCATTTCGCGCCGGACCCTCACCGCCGTGTCGTTGGCATCGACCTCGACGTCGGCCCAGGACAGCGCGCCGCCTTCCGCAATATCGCGCTTGAGCTTGACGTTGTGCGCCAGGCCCAGCGGCAGGAAGCCGCGCGCGAGCGACTCCTCGGCCGGCGTCTGTTTGCCCCAGACGCAGAAGCCGCCCTCGCCGTCGAGCATCTCGCCGGCTTTCAGCGGCCGCTTGGCAGTCGCCACCACGTCGGAGCGGAACCCGGTCGGCGCCCCGGTCGGCTCGCCGCGCAGCGCGGCGCTGGCGACCGAGATGCCCAGCTCGAGCCCGATCATATGGATCGGCCGGTAAAGCGCGGCGTATTTGCCGCTCCGGTCCGGCAGCATCGCGTACTCCTTGAAGCAACGGCGCGCGTATTCGGTCTCGCCCTCGAACACGACGTAGGTGCCGAGCGCGAGATGATGCGGCACGTCGCGGCCGTCGCGATAGACCGACGACGTCACTTCGGTCACGCCTTCCTTCTCCAGCGTGCCGCCGTCGCTCTTTGGCTTGCAAATGTCGGCGAGTTCGAAGCGCGTCGCCGGCGGGAAGTGGAGGCCATCGGACTGCGGCACGAGGCCGGTCGCATTGCACACGGCCGTCATCTCGATGCCGGACTTGGTGCCGTCGACGAAGGAATTGAACATCTTCGGATTGATCGACTTGCGGTCGCTGATGTTGAGGTATTTGTCGAGAATATCCCAGACATTGTCCGGGTTCGACTGGTGGTAATGCGGCTCATAACGCGTGCCTTTGCCTGCCGCGATCACCTTGAAGCCGGCGGCGCGCGCCCAGTCCACCTGCTCACAGATCAGCGCCGGCTGATCGCCCCAGGCAAGCGAGTAGACGACGCCCGCCGCCTTCGCCTTGCGCGCCAGCAACGGGCCGGCGACTGCGTCGGCCTCGACATTGACCATGACGATGTGTTTGCCGTTCTCGATCGCCTTCAGGCAATGCGCGATGCCGGCGCCGGGAATGCCGGTCGCCTCGACGATCACCTCGATGCGCGGATCGGCGATCATCGCCATTGCGTCGTCGGTGACAAATGTCGCGCGCTTGGCATGCGCGTCTGCGAGCGAGGCCGCCGCATAGGACGCGTCCGGCCAACCAGCGGTCTTCAACTGATTGCGCGCGCGATCGACCAAAAGATCGGCGACGGCGACGATGTGCATGCCGCGCGTCAGCCGCGCCTGCGACAGAAACATCGTGCCGAACTTGCCGGCACCGACAACGCCAACGGTGACCGGTTTGCCGGCAGCCTCACGTTCGAGAAGTTTCGCGTGCAGATTCACCGGCGTCGTCTCCCGCAGTCAGGGCCTTGGCGGCAGACGGAAACACGGCCTGCCCGGTGGCACAAGCCGCGGCAGGGGCGCCTCAGTTCACTGGCAGAGGGCGCTGGAGACGAAGGTCTCTGTCTTGCACCCGGGACCGGTTGAGCGGCCGGCCATGTAGATCTTGGCCGGGCAGGTTTCGGCAGTGGTCATGTCGACGCTCTTGCCGGACTTGAAGCCCTTGGTCTTGCAGATGGCGGCGGCGGCGGCGACGCAATCCGGCGCGCCGTTCGGCGCGATCTTGCAGACCTCGTGCCCGGAGACGACGGTCGTGGACGGCAGCTTATTGGCGAGGCTGCTGGCGGCATCCTTGGCGGAATTGGCAGTTGACCTGGCGGCCATGCCGGCCTCACGGCCCAAATTGCTGAAGGTGTCCTTGGCGCCCGAGACCTGCTGGTCGAACCATCGGCCGACAGATGAAAAAAAGCTCGGCTCCTCCTGCTTGTCAGCCGCCGGAGCCGACTGCGCCAGCGCCAGGACAGGCAACAAGGTGAGCAGTCCCGCGCAGACAACCGTCTGCGCCCGATATCCGAGGTGAAATCCAACGCCCATGGCCGTCAGGCTGACGTTCGTCAGCCGCCCCGTACCAATCAACGGCATTCGCGCCGGCAACCGGGATTAGATACCGCGAATGGCGAAATTGAGGAGCCCGCCGATTCGTCAGATCAAGTATATCGCGGCGACAATGCCGACCAAGACCACGGCGGCGCCGAGGGTGACCCACAGGCCGAGGCGCTTCTCGATGGTGTGGCGAGCCTGCTCGCCGTATCGATGCAGCAGAAACGCCAACAGGAAGAAGCGCGTGCCGCGGGCGATGATCGAGAATACGATGAACAGGCCGAGATTGTAGTTGGCGAAGCCCGAGGTGATGGTGACGATCTTGTATGGGATCGGCGTCAGGCCCTTGAGCAGGATGATCCAGGCGCCCCATTGCGCATAGGCTGCCCGGAACGCCTCGACTTTGTTGCCGTAGCCGTAGAGTTGGATCAGCCAATGCCCGACCGAGTCGTAGAGCAGCGCGCCGATGGCATAGCCGACGAGGCCGCCGGTGACCGAGGCAATGGTGCACCACAGCGCCATGACGTAGGCGCGCTGCGGGCGCGCCAGCGACATCGGGATCAACATGATGTCCGGTGGAACCGGAAAGAATGAACTCTCCGCGAAGGCGATCGCGCCCATCGTCCACATTGCATGCGGCTTATGCGCGGCGTCGATGCACCAGTCGTACATGCGGCGCACGAGCGAGCGCGGGGCGGCGGCCTCGAGGGTCATGAACGGGCGGTCTCTCGAAATTTCGGATCAGCGACGCTTGCGAACGCGCCCGCTTTCAATCGCCGCGACCTTACGCGGCGGGGACCGTTGTACCAGTTTTTTGGGCAATTTTTCGGCGATGCCGAACATCAGCTCACGGCGGCGCATTTCCGCCCAGACTTCGTCCGGCCGCACACCCGAATGGGCCCAAAGCACGACCAGATTGTAGAGGAGATCGGCGCTTTCGCGGACCACTGCGTCCGGCCGGCCCTGCATGGCATCGATGACGACTTCGACCGCTTCTTCGGCCAGTTTCTTGGCCATTTTGGCGCGCCCAGCTCGCAACAGCTTGGCCGTCCGCGATTTCGAGGGATCGGCCCCCTGCGCGGCGATCACGGCGTCATAGAGACGGGCGACTGAATCAGACATGCAGGGACAATATCCTAATTGCCGACAGGTTCGGTTAACGGGTCGAATAAATGGTCTATTCGGTGCAGTAAGGGCAATAGGGTCGCGTTCGAACGCCGCGCGCGGCTTTTATGCGAGCGCCCGCACACGGTTCTCAGGCGGCGGAACTCGCGCTACGCGGCCGGGCGAAGGCCGCATAGACCATCGCTTGGCCATCGAAAGGGCCGTGGATTACCTCGGCAATCCGGTCCGCCAACTGCTCATAGATTTCGCGAGGCCCGCCCTCGCGCACATAGACGGCGCTGTGCAGCGATGCCGGCTTTGGCAGCGGACCATCCTCCCACTCGGTCAGGCCGATGACACTGGCGCGGCGGCGCGTGCAGATCATGGTGCCCAAGCCGGACGCCACAGCATTGTTGAGGCTGTGCATGGTCGAGCCGAGGAAAACCTGTTCGTAGTCGAGAGCCGCCGCGCGCAACGTCTTCACGGCGTGGCGGTGGTAGCCGCAAGGCTCGCCGCACGAGACCAGTGGCACTGGCCGGCCGGCTTCGACCTCGATCGCCACGTCGCCCGGACCCAAAGCATTTCCTGCGTCTCGCAATAGCGCGCGTCCGGCGGCCGGGTCGGCGACAGGCTGCACAGAAGGTCGATCTCGCCCATGTGCAATTGCTGCAGCATCGGCTCATAAAAGCCCGACTTCAGGATGAAGCGTACGTCCGGATGGTCTGCGCGGAAACGCGCCAGGATGGCGGGCAGGACCGAAGCGACAAAATCGCTAGGCGTTCCGATCCGCACGATCAGGTCGGAGCGCATCGTCGCGGCGCCAAGGCCGACGATCTCGTCGTTGAGAGACAAGAGCCGCCGAGAGCGCGCCAGCACCCGCTCGCCACGTGACGTGAGGGTGACGCCCTGCCCGCTCCGCTCGAACAGATCGGCGCCGATGAGCTGCTGGAGGCGCTTGATTTGCGCGCTGACGGCCGGTTGGGTGACCCCGAGTGAGTTCGCGGCCTTTGTATAGCTGCGCAAATCAACGACTGCGACCAAGGTCCGCAGCAAATCGGTCGGTATATTGGTCATGCAGGCGCGCGCCCCACGGCTGCAAACGATTCCCAACACATACAATCGTTTGCATGCGTATCATTCAGCCCCGGGGGAGAGTAGCAGGTCTTCGACGATGTTCAATTTTAAATCGTAAAAACGGCGACATACCACTCAAATTATCCAAATTTCGGTAAATTTGCCTCCGCAACACCGCCTGCGGGGGTCATTTGATCCGCTCAAGAATACTCACATAGTTAGCAACCGAAGTTCCGCCCATATTAAAGATGCCGCCGACCGTCGCATCGGCGACCTGAAGGTCGCCGGCGCTGCCGGTGAGCTGCATGGCTGTCATGGCGTGCATCGACACCCCGGTCGCTCCGATCGGATGCCCCTTGGCCTTGAGGCCGCCGGACGGGTTCACCGGCAGCCGGCCGTCCTTCTGAGTCCAACCTTCCTTAATGGCGATCGCGCCCTGACCCTCCTTGGTCAGCCCCATCGCCTCGTATTCGATCAATTCTGCGATGGTGAAGCAGTCATGCGTCTCGACGAAGGAGAGATCGCCGAGCGTCAGCCCGGACCTCGACAGCGCCCGTTGCCAGGCGACCGCGCAACCCTCGAACCTGAGAATGTCGCGCTTCGACATCGGCAGGAAATCCTGCACGTGCTCGGCAGCGCGGAAGGCCACCGCCTTCTGAAGCCGCAGCGCGGTCTCGACGTCGGCAAGCACCACGGCCGCGGCGCCGTCGGAGACGAGCGAGCAATCGGTGCGTTTGAGCGGGCCGGCGACAAATGGATTTTTCTCGCTCTCCGTGCGGCAGAAGTCGTAGCCGAGATCCTTACGTATCTGCGCGAAAGGATTGCCTACGCCGTTCTTATGGTTCTTGGCGGCGATCATCGCCAGCGCGTCGGATTGATCGCCCCATTTCTGGAAATACATGCCGGCGATCTTCCCGAAGATGCCGGCGAAGCCGCCGTCGATGTCGGCCTCCTCACGGACATAGGACGCCTTCAGGAGGTTGCGCCCGATTTCGGGGCCGGCGGTCGCAGTCATCTGCTCGACACCGACCGCGAGCACGATGCGGGCATCGCGCGCCGCAATCGATTTCAATCCCTGATGGACGGCGGCCGAGCCGGTCGCGCAAGCGTTCTCGACCCGTAGCGCGCGCTTGAAGCGCAGATCGGGTGAGGCCTGCAACACCAGTGAGGCGGTAAAATCCTGCGGCGAGAAGCCGGCGTTGAAGTGCCCGAGGACGATCTCGTCGACGTCGCCGGCGGCGATTCCCGCGTCGGCAAGCGCGTCCGTCGCCACGCGAACGATCAGGCTCTCGACGCTTTCGCCGCTCAGCTTCCCGAACGGGGTATGAGCCCAGCCGACAATCGCCGCAGTCATCTGTCGTGCCCCTTCGCCGAATTTTCGGCGTATTAACCGGTGACCTTCGCCCGGTCACCGGCGTATTAACCGGTGACCTTCGCCCGGTCACCGTATATGCAACGGAGGCTTGCTTTGCCTCACCGTCGAAGGTCCTCTACCTTAGCATCTGCGCCCGTGGAACTCACCCGTCTCGAAAGCCAGCGGCCGATCCCGGACTGTCAAGGATGAGTCTGTTGCCGTTCAAACGTGTCCGTGTCCAGATCCTCGCGCTTGCCGCCCTCGCCGCGGCGCTCTTCGCCGTCACACCCGGCGCCCATGCCGAGGCGAAGCTGCTGATCGACGCAGCGAGCGGCAAGGTGCTCTACGCGGACAACGCCACCTATCCTTGGTATCCGGCCTCCCTCACCAAGCTGATGACGCTCTACACCACCTTGAGCGAGGTGAAGGCCGGCCACGTTACAATCAACACGTTGTTGACGGTTTCGCCCGAAGCGGCGGCGCAGCAGCCGACCAAGATGGGGCTGAAGGTCGGCACCACCCTCACCATCGACAACGCCATCAAGATGCTGATGGTGAAGTCCGCGAACGACATGGCGGTCGCCATCGCCGAAGGCGTCGGCGGTTCGATCGACGGCTTCGCCGGCCTCATGAATGCGAATGCCAAGAAGCTCGGCATGACGCAGTCGAACTTCGTCAATCCCAACGGCCTGCCGGCGGACAATCACTACACCTCGGCGCGCGATCTCGGCATCCTGGCGCGGGCGCTGATCACGGAATTTCCTCAGTACGATTCGTACTGGCACATCCATTCGATCCGTTACGGCAATCGCATCATCCACAATTATAACAAGCTGCTCGATCGCTATCCCGGCGCGGACGGCATGAAGACCGGCTTCATCTGCGCCTCCGGCTACAATTTGGTGGCCACGGCGACGCGCAACGGCCACCGGCTGATCGCCATCATCCTCGGCGCCTGGTCCGGGGCGGTTCGCACGCAGCAGGCGGCGCAGCTTCTGGAGCGCGGCTTCGACAGCGCACAGCTCTCCTGGCTGACTCCGTCACTCGGCACCGTGAACGAGTTGGCACCGATCGACGCGCAGCCGGCGAACCTGCACGACGAGATGTGCGGCGGTCACCGGCGTAGACCACCGTCTGAGGACAATGACGAAGAGCCAACCGCCACCGGCGACGCTCCCGGCAACGGCCAAGGGTTCATGCTGTCGAGCCTGGCCAAAGGCAAATTCGTGCTCGGTCCGCCGGTCGATACCGAGCCGCCTGTCGTCGTCTTCACCGGACCCGCCGATCATCCGGACGCGGCACCCGTCCGAACCGCGGTGAAAAAGAAGAAGCGCAAGGTCAAGCGGGCGGCGACTGCCTCGGCAACGACGACGGAGACGCAGTCGGCGGCCAAGCCCAAGCCGGCGAAGCCGCTCCATGCGAAGACCGCCGCCAACAAGAAGAAAGCCAAGCCGAAGGCCGGCTCGGACCCTCAATGACCGATGCGGGCGACGTGCGCGCGGCCCGGCGTAAACCGCCGGAGCCGCTTCCGCTGACCGTCCTCACCGGCTTCCTTGGCGCCGGCAAGACCACGCTGCTCAACCGGCTGCTGAAGGATCCGGCGCTCGCCGACACGGCCGTCATCATCAATGAGTTCGGCGAGGTCTCGATCGACCACCTGCTTGTCGACCACATCGGCGACAATATGGTGCTGCTGCAATCGGGCTGCCTGTGCTGCACCATGCGCGGAGATCTCGTCGACGCACTGGAGCGGCTCCTGCGGGACCTCGATAACGGGCGCGTCAGCTTCAAACGCGTGCTGCTCGAGACGACCGGCCTCGCCGATCCGGCGCCGGTGCTGCACACGATGATGGCGCATCCTTACCTGCTGTTGCGCTACCGGCTGAACGGCGTCGTAACCGTGGTCGACGCGGTCAATGGCGAGGCGACGCTCGATACGCATGAAGAGGCCGTGAAGCAGGCTGCGGTGGCCGACCGCATCGTGCTGAGCAAGACTGATCTCGCAAGCGCCGAGCAGCGCATTGGCATCCTCGCCCGTATCAAGGCGCTCAACCCGGCCGCGCCGGTGCTCGACGCCGTCAAGGGCGAGGCAACGGCCGAGCGCCTGCTCAATGCCGGGCTCTACGATCCAGAACGCAGGATTCCGGACGTGAAACGATGGCTTGCAACGGAAGCCTATGCCGACACGCCCGCGCACCACCGTCACGGCCATGCTCAAGATCATCACGGACACGACCATCTCGACCGCAGCCGTCACGACGATCACATCGGTTCTTTCGTGATCGCCACCGATCAGCCGGTGCCGGGCGGCACGCTGGAGATGTTCCTCGAGCTCCTGCGCGCGAGCCACGGCAGCAACCTGTTGCGCGTGAAGGGCATCGTGAACGTCGCCGAAATGCCCGACACACCGGTGGTCGTTCACGGGGTGCAGCACGTCTTCCATCCGACGGCGCGGCTCGAGCACTGGCCGGACGACGACCACCGCACCCGCCTCGTTTTCATCACCCGCGACCTGCCCGAACATACGGTGCGCGAGATGTTCGATGCCTTCATGGGCCGGGTCGCGCCCGACCGGCCGGACCGCGCCGCGCTCACGGACAATCCGCTGGTGCCCTTCGGCGGACGCTAACCCGCCCGCGCGATCCCGCTTCGCCGATACTGGGGAGGAGGACAGACCCTTGCGCCGTCCGCCGACTCGACCGATCCTCCTGTGATGGACCGCATCTGGCTGCGCCATTATCCCCCCGGCGTGCCCGCCGACATCGACCCTTCCCGCTACACCTCGTTGGTGGCGATGTTCGAGCAGAGCTTCGGCGCTCACAGCGCGCGCGAGGCCTGCGTCTGCATGGGCCGAGTGCTGACCTATGCCGAACTCGACGAGGCCTCGGCCGCCTTCGCCGCCTTTTTGCAGTCGCGCGGCATTGCGCGCGGTGCGCGGGTCGCGCTGATGATGCCGAACGTACTGCAATATCCGGTGGCCATCGCCGGCGCCCTGCGCGCCGGCTGCACCGTGGTGAACACAAACCCGCTCTACAAGCCGCGCGAACTCGAATTCCAGCTTGCCGATTCCGGCGCCGAGGCCATCGTCGTGCTTGAGAACTTCGCCTCGGTGTTACAGGAGGCGCTGCCGAAGACGCCGGTCAAACACGTCGTCGTCGCCCGCCTGGGCGATATGCTTGGCACCATCAAAGGCGCCTTGGTGAACGGCGTCGTGCGCCACGTGAAGAAAATGGTGCCGCGCTACGATCTGCCGAGCGCGGTCCGCTTCAACGACGCCCTTGCCGCCGGACGCCGTGCCGGCTTCACGCGCGTTGAGGTTGGCCCCGACGACATCGCGTTCTTGCAGTACACCGGCGGTACCACCGGCGTCGCCAAGGGCGCGGTTCTCCTGCACCGGAATCTGATCGCCAACGTGTTGCAGATCGATGCTTGGCAGGCGCCGATCATCGCCGCGCCGCCGCAGGTCGAGCGGATGGTGATCGTCACCGCGCTGCCGCTCTATCACATCTTCGCGCTGACCGCGTGCCTGCTGTTGGCGGTCAGCAATGGCGGCCTGTGCATTCTCATTCCCAATCCGCGCGATATTCCTGGCCTGATCAAGGAACTGGCCAAATACAAGGTGAACTCCTTCCCCGCGGTGAACACGCTGTACAACGCGCTGCTGCATCATCCCGACTTCAAGACGCTCGACTGGAGCGGGCTCAAATGCGCGGTCGCCGGCGGCATGGCCGTGCAGAAGACGGTCGCCGAAATGTGGATGAAGGCGACCGGCAAGCCGATCATCGAGGGCTACGGCCTGTCGGAGACCTCGCCGGTGCTCACTTGTAACCGCGGCGACATCGGCGAATGGACCGGAACCATCGGTCTGCCGCTGCCGTCCACCGAGATCGCGATCCGCGACGACGCCGGCGACGATCTGCCGCGCGGCCAAGAGGGCGAAATCTGCGCGCGCGGGCCGCAGGTGATGCCGGGCTATTGGCAGCGCCCGGACGAGACCGCGCGCGTGATGACGGCGGACGGCTTTTTCCGCACCGGCGACATCGGTGTCATGGACGAGACCGGCCGTGTGCGCATCGTCGACCGCAAGAAGGATATGATCACCGTGTCCGGCTTCAAGGTGTTTCCCAACGAAGTGGAAGACGTGGCGATGAGCCAGGGCGGCCTGCTCGAATGCGCGGTGGTTGGCGTGCCGGACGCGCATTCCGGCGAGGCGCCGAAGCTCTTCGCGGTGAAGAAAGACGCGGCGCTGACGAGCGCCGAGTTGCACGACTTCCTCAAAGCGCGGCTCGCCGGCTACAAGGTGCCGCGTCAGATCGAATTTCGCAGCGAGTTGCCGAAGACGAATGTCGGCAAGATCCTGCGCCGCGCGCTGCGCAACGAGGGCGCGCAGCCATGAGCGACGAAGCGCCGATCGCAAGCGCCGCCGAGGTCGTCAGGTTCTGGACCGAGGCAGGCCCGGACCGCTGGTTCAATAAAGACGACGCGTTCGATGCCGAAATTGGTCGCCGTTTTTTGGCGACGCACGAGGCCGCGGCGGCAGGCAAGCTTGCCTCGTGGGAAAGCGGCGCCGAAGGCGCGCTAGCGCTGCTGATCCTGCTTGACCAGTTTCCACGCAACATGTTCCGCAAATCAGCGCGCGCCTTCACGACCGATGCCCAAGCCAGAGCCCTCGCCGCGGCAGCGCTGTTGCGCGGCTTCGACGCGCAGGTGCCGGCGAATTTACGCGCGTTCTTCTACCTGCCGTTCGAACATTCCGAGGACATGGCCGACCAGGAACGCGGCCTCGCGCTCTACAAGGCCGCGGGTGACGCCGACGGCCTGAAATGGGCGCACCTCCACGCCGACATCATCCGCCGCTTCGGCCGCTTCCCGCACCGTAATGCCGCGCTCGGCCGTGCGACGACGGCGGCGGAGCGGGCGTTCCTCGACGGCGGCGGGTTTGCCGGATAGGACGTCGGCATGACCACACACGACTTCCACGGCGTCTTTCCGTATCTCGTCTCGCCGATCGATGCGAAAGGGCGAATCAAGACCGAGGTGCTCGGCCGCCTTGCGTCCGATCTGATCGATGCCGGCGTGCACGGTTTGACGCCGCTCGGCTCGACCGGCGAATTCGCCTATCTCGACGGCGTTCAGCGCGAGACCGTCGTGCGCGCCACCATCGAGGCGGCGGGCAAGCGCGTGCCGGTCATCGCCGGCGTTACGTCGACCGCGACCGCCGACGCGGTCAGGCAGGCGACAACCTATCAAAAGCTCGGTGCCGATGGCATCCTAGCCATCTGCGAAGCGTATTTCCCGCTCAAGGACGCCCAGGTCGAGCACTACTTCAAGACAATCGCCGACGCGGTCGACATTCCGGTGGTGCTCTATACCAATCCCAATTTCCAGCGCAGCGACCTGACACTCGACGTCATCGCGCGCCTCGCCCAGCATCCGCGCATTCGCTACATCAAGGATGCCTCATCGAACACCGGGCGCCTCTTGTCGATCATGCACCGCGCGCCGGCGATGAAGGTGTTCTCGGCCTCCGCGCACATCCCGGCGGCGGTGATGCTGATCGGTGGCGTCGGCTGGATGGCCGGACCGGCCTGCATCGTACCGAAGCAGAGCGTCAAACTTTACGAACTCTGTCGCGCGCAGCGATGGGACGAGGCAATGACGCTCCAGCGTGAACTGTGGCACGTGAACGAGGCCTTCGCCCGCTTCAATCTCGCCGCCTGCATCAAGGCCGGCCTCCAGATTCAGGGCTACGCCGTCGGCGACCCGGTGCCGCCGCAGGCCGCGCTGACCATCGCCGAGCGCGAGACCATCGAACGGATTCTGGCGAAGGTCTAAAAGCCCGAGGACGCCGCCACGCGGCGCGTCTCAAGTTATGTTCCCGTCCGTGCGCGATGCCCCCAGGATCAGGCGGAACTCCACCCAACCCAATCTTAACGATTCCTTGCTAGGGCCTTGGCCATGGCCCTGCCTTCGTCCGCACCGCGGTTTCAGCCGGCGCCGGAGCCATCCGTCGCATTCAACGGCGACCGTGCGCCGTCGTCTACGCACGCGCGCATCATCAGCCGCATCAAGGCGATCCTCGCCGACCGCAGCGAGAACCGCCTGGCGCAGCTCGTCGCCGGCAAGGTGTTTCTCGTTCGGGTTTTCTCGGCATTGCTGGCGCTCGGTTCGCAGGTGTTGCTCGCGCGTTGGATGGGCAGCTTCGAATACGGCATCTTCATCTACGTGTGGACCTGGGTGCTGATGATCGGCGCGTTTTCCGACTTGGGCTTGTCATCGGCGGCACGACGCTTCATCCCCGAATACACCGAGTTGAAATCGCCGGAGCTCCTGCGCGGCTTTGTCTCCGGTTCGCGCCAGCTCGCTTTCGTCATCGCCACCGCGATCGGCGCGATCGGCGTGATCGTCGTCTCGCTGTTACAGCCGTATCTCGACACCTACGTGGTCGTGCCGCTCTATCTCGCCTGCGCCGCGATCCCGGTCTATGGCTTGGGGCAGACGCAGGCCGGCATTTCGCAGAGCTACGATTGGCCGAATCTGGCGCTGATGCCGTTCTTCATCTGGCGGCAACTGGCCATGGTCGTGCTGATGGGCGCCGCCTGGTTCTTCGGCGCGCCGACCAGCGCCGTCACCGCGATGCTGGCGGCGGTCGTGACGACGTGGATCGTGACGCTCGTCCAGGCGCGCATGCTCGATAGGCGCCTCGGCGACAAGCTGGCGGACGGACCGAAGCAGTACGACGTAAAGACGTGGCTCGGTACCTCGCTGCCGATTTTCATCGTCGAGGGCTTCTATCTACTGCTGACTTATGTCGACATCCTCGCGCTCGAGCATCTGCGCACGCCCAATGAGGTCGCCGTCTATTATGCCGGCGCGCGGCTGTTGGCGATCGTCGCGTTTGTCTATTTCGCCATCGCCGGCGCGACCACGCACAAGTTCACGAAATATCACGTCACCCGAGACGCCGATAAACTCAAATCGTTCTTCGCCGAGACCGCACGCTGGACTTTCTGGCCGTCGCTTCTCGTTTGCGCCGCGATCCTCGCCTTCGGCCGGCCGTTGCTCGCATTGTTCGGGCCGAATTTCACGAACGGCTACGACGTGATGTTCATTCTCGCCGTCGGCATGCTGGCGCGCGCCGCGGTCGGTCCGGCAGAGCGGCTCCTCAACATGCTCGGCGACCGCAAGCAATGCGCCGGCGTTTACGCCATCGCCTTCGCCATCAATCTCGCGCTGTGCCTGATCCTCATCCCGCACATCGGCATCGAGGGAGCGGCGACGTCGACATCGGCGGCGCTCGTCATCGAGTCACTGATGCTCTATCGCATGGCCAAGAAGCGCCTCGGCCATCACCTGTTCCTGATGCGCAGCGAGAAGAGGCCGTCAACATCGCCGTGAGGCTAATGAGGCGGAAGCTTCAAGCCCCGGGCCTGCTTTCGCAGCGCTTTCAATTCCTCGAAGCGAGCGGTGACGTCGCGCATCACCGCGGCGATGCCGGTAATGGCGCCGGCGGCGTCGCGCAGCGGCGTGATGGTGAATTCGACCGAAATCTGCGCGCCATCCTTGCGCAGTGCCGGGACCGACAGCGTGTCGCCGCCGCTATAGCGGCTCGTGCCGGTCGCCACCGTGTGCTGCCAGCCGTCCCAGTGCCGCGCGCGCAGCCGCTCCGGAATGATGAGGTCGAGCGACTGGCCGACTGCCTCGCTAGCGCCGAAGCCGAAAATGCGCATGGCACCTGCGTTCCAGAAATGAATGATGCCGTCGCGGTCGCATGCGACGACGGCGTCGGCTTCACTCTCGATGAGCGCCCGCGCGATGTCGGCAGCCTGCATCGGTCAGGCCCCCGCACGCGCCGGGCGGCGGCGCGGCGCCTCGATCTCCAGCAGGTTGCGCAACGCGTGGCGCGGCTTCACCAGATCGCCGAGCGAATACTCGTCGAGGACGGAGAGGAAGGCGAGCCTCGCGCGGTCGAGGGCGCGCTTGAGCAGGCAGGACGGGCGGATCACGCAGCCCGTATCGCCTGCGCTCATGCATGGTACCAGCGCCATGTCCTGCTCGGTGCGGCGCACGACGTCCCCAAGCTTGATGTCGGCCGCCGGCCGCGCGAGCCGCAAGCCCCCCGAGCGGCCGCGCACGGTTTTGACATAACCCGCGACCCCCAATTGATGCGCCACCTTCATCATGTGGTTGCGCGAGATTTCATAGCTCTCCGCAACCTCGCTGATTGTAGCGAGTCCGTCGTCCTTGAGGGCAAGATACATCAACAGGCGCAGCGCATAGTCGGTATAGACAGTGAGGCGCATGGCAGCGGGCTCCGATCGATTAAGATGTATTCTAGATATTGCTTTTTGGCAATGCGAGGGATATAAGAAGTATACAGAATACATGTTAAAGGAGGACCGCATGACTGGTTCCACCTCGCTCGGGACCACGCTGGCCCGCGCGTTTCTATTCCCCGGCGATCTCGCTTGCTCGGCGATCGGGCTCCAAAGCGACGACAAGCGCGAACTCGTGCGCATGCTGGTGAATTCGCTGGTTTGGATCGTGATCGGCATGCTCGCCGTTGTGGTGCTGACGTGACCGGCACGCCGGCGCAAAGGCGCGCGTCGCCGACCGAGGAGGAGATCGGCCGCCTGGTCGACGCCTTCTACAACAAGGTGCGCGCCGACGCGGCGCTCGGGCCCGTGTTCGAGCGCACCGTTGCTGACTGGGGGCCGCACCTCGAGACAATGCGCAAATTCTGGTCCTCGGTGATGCTGACCAGCGGTCGCTACAAGGGCAATCCGGTCGCGGTTCACCAGCGCGTGCAAGGCATCGACATCGCGCTTTTCGACCGCTGGCTCGCTTTATTCGATGAGACCTGCCGCGAGATGTTCGACGACCAGATGACCGCGGCGTTCAACGAGAGGGCGGCGCGGATCGCCGAGAGCCTGAAGCTCGCGCTGTTCTACCGTCCCGACCGGCCCTGGCCGCCGCGCATCGTGGCAGGATAGCGCTCAGCTTCCGCGCTTCTCGTCCGGCTGCGCGAGGATGAGCGCCCAGTACACCTTGTATTTCGAGCGCGGCGTATAGACCGCGGCAATGCCGATCCGTGTCGCGCCCTTGAGCAGCATGTTGGCGCGGTGCGGCGGTGAATCGCGCCAGCCTGAGAAGGCCTCGGCCAGAGTGTGATAGCCGGCGCTGATATTTTCGGCCGCCTCCTTGGCGTCATAGCCGGACTGCTTGATCCGCACCACGAACGGCTTGCCGACGCTGTGGTCGAGCTTGTCACGCTTGGCCATCATGTCGGCCTGCGCCTGCGCGAGCCGCATCAACTCCGGATCGAGGCTCACCGCCGGCAAACCATTATTGGCGCGATAGCCGGTGATCATCGACGCCGCCGCGGCCGCATCGAGCTCCGCGCCCGGCTGCGCCAGATTGCGGTAGAAGCTCGGCTCCCCCTTCGGCACGTAGTTGTCGGACACCGCGCATGCGCCCAGCGTCAGCATCGCAAGCGCAGGCAGGATCAAGCGAGCAAGGCGCATATTGGGAACCCCGAACAGCCGAAGAGCGGCGGACATCGCCCACGACCATGGCCGAACGGTGGTGAAAAGACCGCAAACGCGGCGGCGATCCCGTGCGAAAGGGAGAATGCAGGGGATAGCGCACGCGGTGCGCCTCCATTAGCATCGACGACAAAAGAAAAAACGAGATTTCTTAGGGAGAAACACCATGACGAGCGCTCTTGCCGCGCGCACGCCGGGCGCCACCCGCGCCGCCCCCGGAGAATACGTCTTCGACCTCGGCACCGTCGCGAAGATCATGGGCGGGCCCGCCTATTCCACCGCGCACGGACCTTGCGTCGAGGGCGACCGCATGATCGTCGCGCTGATGCGGATGCCAGCCGGCACCGGCGCGGAACCGCATTCGCACCCCAACGAGCAATGGATCTACGTGCTCGAAGGCACGTTCCGCGGCTCGGTCGGCGGCGAGCCCGTCGAGGCGCCGCCCGGTTCATGCCTCTACATTCCGGCCGACACCATCCACTCCGGCGGCGCGACCGCGCAGGGCGACGTCGTATTCTTCACCGTGAAGGACGCTTCGCACAGCCTTCACGGCGTCAAGGCCGGCTGATTTTCAAAAGCACCACTGAGCGAATACTTTGGGCAAGTTTTAAGGAGGGAGACAAATGAAGGCTTCACTCAAATTGCTCGCGGCCGTGTTCATCGCCGGTTTCGCGGCACAGTCCGCGACGGCGCAGGACGCCTATCCGAGCCGCACCATCCGGATCGTCGTGCCCTATGCACCCGGCGGCGCCACGGACATCGTCGCGCGCATCGTCGCCGACAAGATGCAGCAGCTCGGCGGCCAGCCGGTCATCGTTCTCAACAAGCCCGGCGCCTTCGGCATGATCGCGATCGACGAAATGGTGAAATCGGCGCCAGACGGCTACACGCTGATGGTCGGCAACGTCTCGACCAATGCCATCACGCCGGTGCTCTACGCCGATAAGATGAGCTTCGACTACAGCCAGAAAGTCGCCGCGGTCACCAATCTCATCGGCATCCCCGCTTTCCTGCTGGCCACGACGGCCAACGATTTTCCGCCCAAGACGGTCAAGGAGCTGATCGACTACGCGAAGAAGAACCCTGGCAAGGTGCGCTACGGCACCGTCGGCGTCGGCTCCTATCCGCACTACGACATGGCCTATTTCGATAAGAAAGCCGGCGATCTGCAAATGGTGGCCCTGCCCAACAAGAACGGCGCGACCGGCGTCATCCAGGATCTGCTGCGCGGCGATTCACAGACGGCCTTCCTCAATGTCGCGAGCACGGCGGGGCAGATCCGCGCCGGCAAGCTCAGGGCGCTCGCCCTCGTCAACAACACGCGGCTGGCCGAATATCCGGACGTCCCGACTATGACGGAGGCCGGCTTCAAGGACGTTGGCACCATCGCCTGGAACGGCATGTTCGCGCCGGCGGCGACTCCCAAACCGGTGCTGGACAAAGTGTTCGCGCTGGCAACCAAGGCGCTTGCCGATCCGGACGTTCAGGCGAAGCTGACCAAGCAGAACTTCGAGATCACGCCGAATAAGTCGCTCGATGAGGCTAGGGCCTGGCTCACAGGCGAGATCGCGCACTGGAAGACCATCACCAGTGAAGTGAAGCTCGAGACGCACTGAGCCGCGTAGTAGCGCCGGCTGACCATTCCGTCAGGCCAGGGCTTATTATGTCCCCGCCATGAACGGTCGACGCGCTGCCGGTCTTAAGGAATGCTTAACCGTATAGGCATTGCAGTTAACTGCAAAACAACGCGTCCGGAATACCGTCCGGCAGATGCCGGGATTACCGATGGACCGCCGCCAATTCAGCCTTGAACTACGCGACCATGGCGCCATCGCGCTTGCCGCCGCCGCGGGGCTCGTCGCCGGGTTTGCGGCCTTCCAATATGTTCCCCCCTTGAGTGATTGGCTCGGAATTTCTGCCGCGCCCGCAACGTCGCTGCTGGCCGCCGCCGGCCTCGGCGCCTGGACCGCCACAGCCGTCGCGTTGCTGCGCATACACGCTTTGCGCAAGCGCATCGCGAAGGCCCGCATCGCCCTCGACAACATGTCGCAGGGTCTGTGCATGTTCGACAGCAATGAGCGGCTGCTGGTCTGCAACGCACGCTATCGGCAGATGTACGACCTGTCCGAGCAGCACATCGCCCCCGGCACCAGTCTGGCCGAATTGCTTGAATATCGCGCCGGGGCAGGCAACTTTTCCGTCAATGTCGCGGCCTATCGCGCTCAGCTCGCCGCCTCACTCGAGGAGGGTAAGGCCGCAAGCGGCGAGGTGGTCTCTGACGATGGGCGCCTGACCTCCGTCGTCAACCGGCCGATGCCGGGCGGCGGCTGGGTGGCCACGCATGAGGACATCACCGACCGCCGTGCCGCCGAGCGCGAACGCCTCGGCATCCAGCAGCAGGAGGCACGCCGCGCCGCCGTCGAGCAGGCAATCCTCTCGTTCCGCCAGCGCGTCGAGAACCATCTGCGCACGGTGGCCGAAGGCGCCGTGGCCATGCGTTCGACTGCCATCACGCTGCTCGCCAATTCCGAGCACACCGCAAACAGCTCGGAAGGCGCGGTCGACGCGTCGAACGAAGCCTCCACCAATGTCGAGAGCGCGGCCTCGGCCGCCGACGAACTCGCCTCCTCGATCGGCGAAATCGGCCGTCAGCTCGCAACGACGGCGACCATCGTGCGCGGCGCCCTCGTCGAGGCGCAGGACACCAACACGCAGATCGCGGCGCTGGCGCAGGCGGCCGAGAAGATCGGCGACGTGATCAAGCTCATCCACGCCATCGCGGGACAGACCAACCTGCTTGCGCTGAATGCCACGATCGAGGCGGCGCGCGCCGGCGAGGCTGGAAAAGGCTTCGCCGTGGTCGCCGCGGAGGTCAAATCGCTCGCGGTGCAAACCGCGAAGGCGACCGAGGAAATTTCGACGCAGATCAAGTCGGTGCAGGGCGCGACCGGCTGTGCCGTCGGCGCCATCGGCCGCATTGCCACGCGCATGCAAGAGATCGACGCCTGTGCCACCGCGGTGTCCACTTCTGTCGAGCAGCAGAGCGCGGCGACGTCGGAGATATCGCAGAGTGTCACGGGCGCCGCCGACGGCGCCAAGCTCGTCGTCTCGGTACTCGCCGACGTTGCAGGCGCTGCCGGCGAGACGCGCAGCTCGGCCGAGCAGGTGCTCACGGCCTCCGAGGCAGTGGAGGCCGCTTCTGCCGAACTACGCCGTGAGGTCGAGGGCTTCCTCGCCCGCGTCGCGGCCTAGCTTCCAACATATTCGATCATTCCCGCGAAAGCGGAAGTCCAACGCTTCAAATCTGGGTCCCCGCTTTCGTGCGGACGAACGGATAAAAAGAATTTTTAGAACAACCCGACGATCCAGTAGACCACTGCTGCGACCGCCGCCGACGCCGGGATGGTGATGACCCAGGCGATGGCGATGTTGTTGGCGACGCTCCAGCGCACTGCGGAAGCCCTGCGCGCGGTACCGACACCGATGATGGCGCCCGTGATGGTGTGCGTGGTCGAGACCGGAATGCCAAGCCAGGTGGCGCCGAACAAGGTCAGCGAGCCACCCGCCTCGGCGCAGAAGCCCTGCATCGGGGTAAGCCTCGTGATCTTCGAACCCATCGTCTTGACGATGCGCCAGCCACCGAACAGCGTGCCGAGCGCCATCGCGATCTGGCAGGCAATCACCACCCAGAAGGGTACGTAGAAGGTCGTGCCGAGATGTCCCTGCGAGAACAGCAGCACGGCAATGATGCCCATCGTCTTCTGCGCGTCGTTGCCGCCGTGGCCGAGCGAATAAAGCGAGGCCGAAATAAATTGCAGCTTCTGAAACGTGCGGTCGACGGCGAACGGCGTCCAGCGCACCAGCAGCCACGACAGCATCAGCACCAGCAGCAAGGCGAGGAAGAAACCGATCAGCGGCGAGGCGACGATCGCGGCGGTGGTCGGCAAGAGCCCGTGCCAGACGATGGCCGAGATGCCGGCCTTAGCGGTGCCGGCGCCGACCAGTCCGCCGACCAAAGCGTGCGACGAGCTCGACGGGATCGCTAACCCCCAGGTGATCAGGTTCCAGAGGATCGCGCCCATCAGCGCGCCGAACACGACGCGCGCGTCAATCGCGGCCGCATCAATGATGCCCGTGCCGAGCGTGTTAGCGACGTGCAACCCGAAGAACAGGAAGGCGATGAAATTAAAGAACGCCGCCCAGGCGACGGCGTATTGCGGCCGCAGCACGCGGGTGGAGACGATCGTGGCGATCGAATTGGCCGCATCGTGCAGCCCGTTCAGGAAGTCGAAAGCGAGCGCGACCGCGATCAGCCCGACCAGCACCGGCATCGACAACGCGACATTCATGCGCGCGGGCTCCGAAGCTGCTCACACATGCTCGATGACGATGCCGTGCATGACGTTGGCGACGTCGTCGAAACGATCGACGACCTTCTCGAGATGATCATAGACCTCGTTGCCGACGATGAAGGCCATCGCGTTGGCCGGAGCATTGGCCTTGTAGAGCGTCCTCAGCCCGACGTCGTGCAATTCGTCGGCGCGGCCTTCGAGCGCGGAGAGCTGCGCGGTCAACTCGCTGATATGCACCGCCTCCGACGAGATCGCGCTTAGGAGCGGCACCGCCTGCTTCACGATCTGCGCCGATTTGACGATCAGATCGCCCATGTCCTTCATCTGCGGCGTGAATTCGGTGACGTCGAACAAGGTGACAGTCTTCGCCGCCTTCTGCATCTGATCGATGGCGTTGTCCATGGCGGTAATCAGATCGCGGATGCTGCCGCGATCGAACGGCGTGATGAAGGTGCGGCGCACTGCGATCAGCACTTCGCGGGTAACGTCGTCGGCGCGATGTTCGCTGGCGATGACCGCCTCGCAATTGCGCGCGACCGCCTCTCCACCCTCCATCATCGCCCGCAGAGAATGGCTTCCGGCGAGCACCGCGTCGGAATGGCGGGCAAAAAAATCGAAGAAACGCTCCTCTTTGGGCATGAGGGCGTGAAACCAGCGCATCATGGCGGATCTCCGGACGCGAATCGGTACTGACACATTAAGCGGTCGAACAGCCGGAACGAACCGGGCAGCAGGCGATTGCCGGGACGGACGCCGGCCCGCACGGTATCGGGGATAACGCAGCGGAAGTGAAGCGGTTTTCGCGCCATCGCAAAGGTCTTTACCGACAAGGGACGCGAGATTTGCTGCATTTGCCTGCCACCTCGGGTAGCCTGCGGAAGCGGCATTTTCGTTCGGAGATTAGAATGCGTTTGGGTTATTTCACCATGCCGGTCCACCCCCTCGGGCGCGACTGGTCGCAGACACTGCGCGAAGACCGCGAGGCGATCATCCTCTGCGATGAATTGGGTTTTCACGACGCCTTCGTCGGCGAGCATTTGAGCGACGCCTGCGAGAACATCACCAACAGCATGATGTTTCATGCGACGTTGATCCACGCGACCAAGCGCATCAAGCTCGCCACCGGCACCAGCAATCTTGCGCAAATGCATCCGGTGCTGATCGCCGTCAACGCAGCGATGTTCGATCATCTCGCGCAAGGCCGCTTCATCTTGGGTGTTTCGGCCGGCGCGCTCCCGTCCGACGCCGAGGCGATCGGCATCCTCGACGAGGACCGCAACAAGATGTTCGCCGAGGCGATCGACGTGATCATGGCGATCTGGGAAGGCGACCCGCCCTACGACATCGATCTTCCCGGCAATCGCTTCAAAGTCGGCTTCGCGCGCACAGCCGCTCCCGACCTCGGCATCGGTATCCTGGCGAAGCCGTTTCAGAAGCCGCGGCCGGAAATCGTCGGCACAGTCGTCGCGCCCTTCTCGCCCGGCGTGGTGCTGATGGGCCGCCGCGACTTCCATCCGCTTTCGGCCAACTTCCTCCTGTCGAAGCACCTGCGCTCGCACTGGCAGAACTACGCCAAGGGCAAGGCCGAGAGCGGTCAGAAGGCGAGCGTCGCCGACTGGCGCGTGGCGCGCACGATGTTCGTCGCCGACGACGACGCGACGGCGAGGCGCTACGGCCGCGACGACGCGAACAGTCCATATCGACAGTACTTCGGCAACATGCTGCTCAAGATGAAGCGCTCGAACCGGCTCTATGTATTCAAGAGCCACAAGGAGCAGCCCGACGAGGAGATCACGCTCGACTTCGTCTTGGACAACTGCGTCACCTTCGGCTCGGTGAACAAGGTGGTCGACGCGATCCTGAAGTTGCGCGAGGAGACCGGCGACTTCGGCGAACTGGTCTATGCCGGGCTCGATTGGGCCGATCCGGCGCTCGCCAGACGCTCGCTGCAATTGATGGCGGAACAGGTGATGCCGCGCGTCAGCGCCGCGGCCGGCAAGCAGGCGAGCGCTGCGGCCGAGTGACTTGTCGCCTCGGACGAGCGCGAGGCCGGGTCTACGCCCGGGTTAGCAAGCTCGGCTCGCAGCGTCATGGCCGCGCGTGCCGCGACCGGACACATCGCGCGCGTCAGCGGATCGGCGGCAACGTCCCGCCGTTGACCGAAACACCATGCGCCGGAGCCTGCACCGCAGAGCCCGTGCTTGCCACCGTCTCCGGTGCCTTCATCGCCGCCGGCAGCACGACGACGCGGCTGCCAACCTGGACGCGGCTGAAGAGGTCCTCGATGTCCTGATTGAGCAGGCGGATACACCCTGACGAGACGGTCTGGCCGATGGTCGACGGCTGATTGGTGCCGTGGATGCGGTAGAGCGTGTGGCCGAGATAGAGCGCGCGCGCGCCGAGCGGATTACCCGGACCACCGGCCATCATGCGCGGCAGATAGGGCTGGCGCTCGATCATCTCCGCCGGCGGAAACCAGTCCGGCCACTCCTTCATGCGCGAGATGCGCTCGGTGCCAGCCCAGGTAAAGCCTTCGCGGCCGACGCCAATGCCATAGCGCAGCGCCTTGCCGTGGCCGAGCACGAGATAGAGGTAGGTGTTCGGCGTGTCGACGATGATCGTGCCCGCCGGCTCCTTGGTGACGTAGTCGACGAGCTGCTTCTTCAGGTTGGCCGCCAATTCCTTGGGTTGGCCGGTCTCCGGCTGATCCTCGGGCGGCAGCGTCATCACGCTGGTGCCGGCGACGGCATCGACCGAGGCGTTCGGTGCGGCAGGTGCCGCATTCGCGCGCGAGGGCCCGCCGACGGCGCCCGGCGGGCGCATCGCATCGGGATCGTTGCCGCCGAACTGATGGCCGTAAGCCTGACCGTCTTGCACCGGCAGACCGGGCGGCGGAAGCGTGCCCGCCTCGCGGTCGGCCGAGTCATCGTACAGGGGCATCGGCGCGGGCTGGGCGGCCGGGGCGTAACGACCGGGCATGCCGCGGTCGTTGTAACGGCTTTCCGCGCCGGATGACGGCGGCGGGAGCTGCTGCTCGGTGACTGCCGGCGCCGAAGACTGCGACCCGAACAGCTGGGCATGGGCCGGGCTTGCCAAAAGCATGGCCGTGGCCGGCAGGACCAGCAGGAAACCGCCGAAATTTCGGATCATTCGTCACCCTTGGGGAAAAGCGCGCCCGCTGCGCCGCCAATCGCCGGCCTCACTTGCCCCGGGATGAAGGCACATTCAAGACCATAGCGCGATTCGCAGCCGTTCGTGACGCATAGACGACCCGCGGTCAAAAAAGCCTCAACATTTGCAGAATGTTAGCGAGTGGCCGCGCCGCCGCTCAATGGACCGGTGCGCGCGCGGCCGTCATGTCCACGCGCCTTAGCAGCAACAGCACCAGCGGAACCATCGCTGCGGCGAACAAGGCGGAGACCCAGAACACGTCGACATAGGCGAGCAGTGTAGACTGGCTATCCAATGTCTGCGCCACCCAGGCGAGGGCGAGGTCGCGGGCGTGCAGCGCATTAGCGCCCTGCGCCTGGAAGAACGCGGTCGCCTGCTGCAAGGCCTGATGATAGGCGTCGGACGTCGGCGTGATGTTCTCGCCGAGCCGTTCGTGGTGGAATTGCGAGCGGCGCGCGATAACCGTATTGGCGAGCGAGATGCCAAAGCTGCCGCCGAGATTGCGCGCCATGTTGATCAGCGCCGAAGCCTGATTGGTGCACTCCGGCTTGAGCCCCGAATAGGCCACCGTATTGATCGGGATAAACAGGAACGGCAGACCGATCATCTGGAACACGCGCGCCCAAGCGAAGAAACCGAACGTCGCGTCGGGCGCCAGCGACGTCATGTGCCACATGGCCACCGCGATCAGCGCCATGCCGAGTGCGATCAGATATTTGGGCTGGATCCAATTGGTGATGGCGCCGGCCAGCGGCATCATGATGAGCATGGCGATGCCGCCGGGCATCATGGACAAGCCGGAGAGATAGGCGGTGTAATCGAAGCTGGTCTGGAGAAGCTGCGGCAGGATTTGCGTCGAGCCGAACAGCACCGCGCCGACCGCCATCATCACCGCGAACGACGTGCCGAACTGGCGACCGAAGACAAGCCGCACGTCGACCACCGGATCGGCGCGGGTCATCTCCCACGGAATGAAAATGAGGAACGAGGCGAGCGAAATCGCGGCGAACGTCAGAATGAAGCCGGAGGCGAACCAGTCCTTGAGCTGCCCTTCGTCGAGCACGATCTCGAGGCAGCCGAGCCACAACGCCACCAGGATGAAGCCGACGAAGTCGATCTTCAGCCCTTGCCGCAACCGATCGCGCCGCTCCTGTTGCAACGCCTCCGGCTCGACCAGCAGCCAGTGGACGAGGCCAAGCGACAGCGCACCGAACGGAACGTTGATGAAGAAGATCCAGTGCCACGAGTAATTGTCGGTAATCCAGCCGCCGAGGGTGGGACCGATCGTCGGCGCGATGATAACGGCGATGCCATAAAGGGCGAAGGCCTGCGCCCGCTGGTCGGGCCGGAAGGTGTCGGCGAGGATGGCCTGCTCGCTCGGCGCCATGCCGCCGCCGCCGAGGCCTTGCAGGATACGGAAGATGATGAGCGACTGGAGATTCCAGGCGAGGCCGCAGAGCAGCGAGGCCGCGGTAAACAGAGCAACGCAGATCATGTAGTAGCGCTTGCGGCCGACGACGCCGGCCAGCCAGCCGCTCACAGGTACGATGATTGCGTTCGCGACGAGGTAGGTGGTGATGACCCAGGTCGCCTGCTCCTGGCTGGCGGCGAGGCTGCCGCCAATCTGCAAGAGCGCGACATTGGCGATCGACGTGTCGAGCACCAGCATGAACGTGGCAATCGAAACCACGACCGCGATGAGCCAGGGATTGCGGTTGCCGGCAGCCGAGCGACTGGGCGCACCCCGCCCCGCGGCCGCGGCGCCGCTCATCGCACCTTCACCGTCGGCACGACCGACATTCCGGGGCCTAGATAGACATCCGGTGCGCTATCAAAGACGATCTTTACGGGCACGCGTTGCACGATCTTCACGTAATTGCCGGTCGCGTTCTGCGCCGGCAACAG
>DATCFB010000182.1:0-9089 GCA_036509755.1 Pseudolabrys sp.
GGCATCGTGCTGCTCTTCGCGGGCGCGGCGCAGACACGCGGGCCCTTCAATCTGACCATGAACGTCAATGACGCCATCGAAACCGCGCATCATTTTCCGGATGCGGTGATCGTGCCCGTGCATTGCGAGGGCTGGGCGCACTTCAAGCAGACCTGCGCCGATCTGCACACGTCGTTCAAGGCGCTCGGCATCGACGGTCGCCTGCGGCTGCTGCCGCCGGGTGTGCCGACGGAGGTGGTACCGTTGCGCGCTTAAGACCCCCGGCGCGCCACGCCTCAAGCGGTTGCCGGACCGGCTAGTCGCGCCGGAACGCAACGCTGGCGAGCCAGCCGATCGTCAGCGCCGCGGTCATGGTTGCCAGGCCATAAAGGAGGCCGTGGTTCTGCGACGCCTCGACGACGTATTGCTCCACGCCGGCTTTGGTCACCGCGAACGAGGTTGCCGTACGCCCCACCATGGCGCCCTGAGCGAACAACTTCACGTCGACGTCGAAGCGTCCTGTCGCCGCATCGGCCGGCACGGGGATCGATGCTCGGAACACGGTAGGTGTGAGGAAAGTCACCGCCGTGGCCGATTGGCTGTAGAGGTGCTGCTGCTCCTTCAAGCGGATAAACGCCTTGCGGAACGGATCGTCCGTGACCGTATCGGCGAAGTCGGCGCCGACCCGCTGCGTCAGGATGAAACTGTCCATCCCGACCTGCTGACGGCGCAACACCTGCGGGCCCGCGATCTGGGCGACCGGCCGGTCGGTGAGGACGGCGAGATAGGATGGCACGCGCACGAACTCGCGCGCGTCGATGTTGACGAAGATGCCGAGCACGCGCTCTTTGCGCCGCGCGCGCAGGGTCTCGGACGGTCCGGTGACCGTGACCACGAGATCGTAGGCGTCCTTAAGTTCCTTGCCCACGTCCGGCTGCACCGTGCCGAACAGGACGAGGTCTTCGCCGACATAATTCGAAGTCACCGCGATGCGCGCATTCGACAGCGACACGACAAGCCGTTCGGCGCGCGCCGCCGAGGCGGTGAGCGCGAGCGCAAGGACGATGGCCGCGCGTGCGATCATGGCGGGCTCACCAGTCGCAGCGAGTAGAGATCGTCCGGCGGCACAACGAGTTCGTAAGCGAAGCGCACGCCGACGGCGAAGACGAGAAGGCCGAGCATCAGCCGCAGCCGTTCCGGCCGCATCTTGTGCCCGGTGTGTGCGCCGAACTGCGCGCCGATGACACCGCCGACCATCAGGATCAATGCGAGGATCGCGTCGACCAGATGATTGGTCGCCGCATGCATTACCGTCGCTGAGGCCATGGTGATCAGCGTCAGGACCATCGATGTGCCGATGACGGTCGCCGTCGGCACGCGCAGGAAATAGATGAGCATCGGCACTAGCAGGAAGCCGCCGCCAATGCCCATGATGGCGCCGACGAAACCGATGCTGAAGCCGATGCCCCAAACCGGAATCGCCGAGACATAGATTTTCGAGCGCTTGAAACGCATTTTCAGCGGCAGACCGTGCAGCCAGTTATGACTGCCGGGGCGGCGTAAGGTCGCCGGCATGCCGCGGTGGGCGCGCATTTCGGCGCGCAGCGCCTCGTTGATCATCAGCCCCCCGACCGCGGTCAGCAACACGACGTAGGAGATGCCGATGACGAGATCGAGTTGGTCGAGTGCGCGCAACATCGTGAACAGCCAGACGCCGGTCGCCGTGCCGACGATGCCGGCGGAAAGCAGCATCAGCGCGAGTGCGATGTCGATGGCGCGCCGGCGCCAATAGGTCAGCGCGCCGGTGCATGAGGAGGCGGCGATGTGGCTCGCCACGCTCGCCACGGCGACCGCCGGCGGAATACCGATGAAGATCAGCAGCGGCGTCATCAGGAAGCCGCCGCCAATGCCGAACATGCCGGAGATGAAGCCGACCGCGAGCCCCATCCCCAGGACGAGGAAGATGTTCACGGGCAGATCGGCGATCGGCAGATAGATCTGCAAGGCGGATTATCCGGAGTTCGATGCGGCGCCCCTGGCCCGCGCCCGTGACGGAACTGCCATCGGCCCCGAAGCGGCACGATGTTCGCTACGTGCCCAGCGAATGTGGCCGATATCGCGTGCGAAGGCGAGTGCGTGGCCCCGACGTGGCTAATTCCGGCTCAGCGGTTGCCGATCTTGTAGGACCCAAGCGTCATCGGCCGGCCTTTGGAACGCGCCTTGCCATGCGGGGCCACCTGAGCGGCGGGGGCGGGTTCGTCCCATCCGCCGGTCGGGGTGGCGACAGTGATTGCCGTTTGCGGCTGCGCTGCCGCGACGAAGGTCTTCACTGAAGCCTGCGCCTGGGCAAGCGCCTGGGCATCCAACTGCGCGGCGACCTCGTCGCGTTTGCGCGCGGCTTCCTTGTCGCCCTGCGCGGTCGCGAGCGCGAACCACTTGTAGGACTCGGGCAGGCTCTTCGGCGTGCCAAGGCCGCGCGCGGCGAGGATGCCGAGATTGTACTGGCTGTCGGCGACGCCGTGATCCGCCGCTTTGCGGAACCACTGCGCGGCCGTGGCGTAGTCGGGCCGGCCTTCGATGCCTTCGGCGTAGAGGACCGCGAGATTGTGCATCGCCTTGGCGTTGCCCTTGGAGGCGGCGGCGAGATACAGGCGACGCGCTTGGCCGAGGTCCTTTTTGACGCCGCGTCCCTTTTCCAGCATTGCGGCGTAGCGGAATTGGGCCAGCGCCACGCCTTTGCTGGCGGCGCGCTCGTACCAGCGCGCGGCCTCTTCGGCATTGACAGGAACGCCGCGGCCTTCGGCGAAGCGCGCGCCGATCTCGTAAGCGGCGGTTGCATCGCCCGAAAGCGCCGCGCTGCGCAGCCTCGGCCCGCCGATCTCGGTCGGCAGGCGCTCGGCCGCGGGCGTGCGCATTGCGGAGGGCGGAATTGAGCCTGTGACGTCGCTCTTCGCGGATGTTGTTGACGGCGACAAGGCCGGCGCCGCCAGCGGCGAGGGCATCGTCGGGATCATCGGCGTCGGATCGGTGATGATGCTCGACGGCGCGGACAGGGCTGGCGCGAGCGGGCTCGCGGGGGCCGTTGTCGCAGGACTGTCGGCATCGTCGTCGTCATTGTTGACGGCGAGCGACTGCGGCGCCTCCGCGGCCGTCTTAACGGGCTGCGCCGGCCTATCAGCCAGCAGGTATTTGCCGCCGACCTGCACGGTGCCGATGGCGATGGCGACAATGCTGGCGGCGACGAACAGCGATTTCATCCGCTTCATCAGGCCGCGCGGGGGTTCATCCGCGAGCGGCGCTACAGCCGGATCCTGTCGCGCCGGACGCGGCGCGCCCTTGACCGCGCTCTGCGCCGCACGGCGAGCCGCGGCGATCAGGTTCGAAGCGCCGCCCGCTGCCTGCGCTCCCGAGGCACCGCGTGCTTCGTCGACGGCAATGCGGGCGCCGACGCGCTGGCGCGGCCGGCCGGATCCCGGCTCGAGCGGCTGATCGGGCGGCAGATCGGGATCGATCGGCGCAATGCGGGCCTGCGCCGCGCGCCGCGACGCCTGCTGTGCTTGCGGTTGCGGCGGCTGCGCGACCGGCTGCAGCGCGGCGGCCATTGGCGGGGGGGATTCGGGCTCGGGCAGTTCGAGAGGTGCGGCCGGCGGAAGGTGCTGCGGCGGCTCCGGCACCGGACGTGCGGCGACGCGGCCCATCGGCTGCGTCAGTTCGAAGGGCTCGGTCTCGGCGGCGCGGCGGCGGCCCTCATCGCGGATGTCAGTCTCGATGCGCGCCAGCCGGTCGACAACCGCGGCCAAGGTGCCATTGACGGCGTCGAGCGAGTTCTGGGTGCGCGCGAGATCGACTTTCAGCGAGTCGACTCCGACGGCGCTCTCCGCCTCGGCCCGCAGCGCGTTCGCCTGCTTGTTGGTGCGCATGTCGTCCATCTGCGCCAGCAGGTCGCCGAGCCCGCGCTCGATGGCCTCAAGGTGGCCCAGCCGCGAGTCGGAAGCATCCAGGCGCTCGACCAGGTGGATGATGCGATCTTCCAGGTGCCCCATCGAGGGATTGTCGGCGCGGCTCTCCTGGATCTGCTCGATCTTGTCGGACAGCGATTGCACCAGCGATTCCAGGCGCGGCGGCACGGCCGCGCCACTCTGCGCCCGCTCTGCCAGCGCGTGGCTCAGGGCTTCGATGCGTTCTTCCAGGTGGTTGAGCGCGTCGCCGGCGCCGCCGCTGCGGCCGAGGTCCTCGACCTTCTGGCCGAGCCCCTGCACCTGCGCCGCGAGTTCGCTCACGGCGTCGTTTGAAGCGACGTGCCCCGCCATATCGCGCAGCGTTGTGATGGCATGTTCGAGCTGCTGGAGCGTCGCGGGGTCCTTTTGCGCGACGATGAGGTCGATCTTGTGCGCCAGCCCCGAGACGGCGTCGTTGAATCCGACCAGGTTTTCCGCCGGCGTGAGCCCGCGCAGGGCGTCGCGTACCTCGGCAAGCCCTTGCTCGAGCCCGCTGACGGCGTGTTGATCGGCGCCGGCCTCGCGGCCTTCGGCGATGCGCTGGTTCAGGCCCTGGATCTGTTTCTCGATGGTGTCGATGGCGCGGCGCGGCATCGCCTCGTTTAAGGCACGGCCGATGTCGCCGAGCTCGTCGCGGAGCGCATTGATCGCTTCTTCGACGCCTGGCTTACGGAGCGTCTCGATCTGGTCGGTGATGCGGCGAAGCTGATCCTCCAGGCCGGACAGATCCTGGGCCGGCACAGCCGGAAACATCGGCGGTGGCGCCGGTTCCGGCGTCCGCGGCGCGGCGGCCGACGGCTGCGGTGGCTGGCCATTGAGAACCCGTTGGCGCGCGGAAATCTCGGCAAGGGCGCGGTCGAGCTCCGCCGGACGGTGCGGCTGGGGCGGCTGATGGGGCGGCGGCGCATAAGCCTGCGGCCGCTGCATTGGCGGCGCGTAGGCGGCGACCGCCGGATGCGGCGCATAAGGCGCCATCGGCGGCGCAAGATGCGGTTGCATCACCGGCTGCTGCACCGCCGGCGCATGCGCGATGTGCTGCGCTGGCGGATGCGAGGAGACGGTGACGAGTTGTTCGATGCGATGATCGAGGCGGCCGATCAGTTCGGCCAGGCGATCCGGCTCTTCGCTGCGGACCTGGTGGCCGCGGCGGCGGGGGGCCTTGGCGGCGCCGCGCGAGAACGTCGAAATCCGGCGGGTTAGATCGTCGAGACGCTGGTGGACGCCGACGAGCTCGTCGGCATAGGCAGCCTCGTCGTCGTCCTCGTGGCCGGGCGCGCGCATGTCGTCGTCGGCGGCCTGCTCGAGGATGACATTATTGAGCCATTCGCCGAGCGACATGCCGGAGCGCCGCGCGGCCTCGCGCGCGCTCTCCCGGGCTTCGGGGCGGATGCCTTTCACGCTCCACGGGACGCCAAATTTCATCCTCAAACCCACGTCAGGCGGAGCAAAAGGAGAGCCGGGGGGCCGGCCCTCGTGGAAGCGGCGCGCGTTAATAACGGGTGCACGCGACGCGGCTCTTCAGTCCACGGGGCGACTTTTCCCGGTCACGGTAAACAAGCCCTTAAGATCGCGACGAAGTGCCGGATTTTGGCCGAGCTTTCTGGCGGAGACGGCGATGGGCGCGCATTTAACGGTAGTGCAATCCGCCGCACGGATAATGCGCAGGGCCGTCACGGAACCGGGGAGGGCGGCCGCGCTTGTCTCCGCCGCGACCGCGCGCAAGGGGTAAACGAGCGGTTAACGCCGCCCCGCCGCCGTTCGACCAGCCGGAGAAGCCGAATAATGCCGACCTACAAAGCGCCCGTGGACGACGCGCTGTTTCTCATCAACGACGTCTTCCATCTTGAGCGTTACGGTAATCTGCCCGGCTTCGCCGAGGCGACCGCCGATACCGTTGAAGCGATCCTGCGCGAGGCGGCGAAGCTGTCCGAAGAGGTGCTCACGCCTCTCAACCGCGTCGGCGATGAAGAAGGCTGCACGCGCCACGCCGACGGCAGCGTGACCACACCGAACGGCTTCAAGGGCGCTTACGCGAAAATCGTCGACGGCGGTTGGATCGGCATGTCGGTGCCGGAGGAATTCGGTGGTCAAGGTTTGCCGGCGACCGTGACGGTGATGATGAATGAGTTCTTTTGTTCAGCCAACATGGCCTTCGCCATGTATCCGGGCCTGACGCAAGGCGCCATCGCGGCGCTGCTCGCACACGCGTCGGACGAATTGAAGAAAAGATATCTGCCGAAGATGACGCAAGGGACATGGACCGGCACCATGAACTTGACCGAGCCGCATTGCGGCACGGATCTCGGCCTGTTGCGCACCAAAGCGGCGAAGCAGGGCGACGGCTCCTACAAGCTCACCGGCACCAAGATATTCATCTCCGCCGGCGAGCATGACCTCTCGGAGAACATCATTCATCTTGTGCTCGCGCGCATCGAAGGAGCGCCGTCCGGTACCAAAGGAATTTCGCTGTTCGTCGTGCCGAAGTTTCTGGTCGACGGCAACGGCGCGCCCGGCGCGCGCAACGCGGTTACCTGCGGCTCGATCGAAGAAAAGATGGGCATCCACGGCAATTCAACTTGCGTCATGAATTACGATGGCGCGACCGGCTGGCTGATCGGTGATGAGAACCGCGGCCTCAATGCCATGTTCACGATGATGAACGAGGCGCGGCTCGGCGTCGGCGTGCAGGGTCTGGCGATGTCCGAGGTCGCCTATCAGAACGCCGCGATCTACGCCAAGGAACGCCTCCAGGGCCGTTCTATCTCCGGCGTCAAATACAAGGACAAGCTGGCCGATCCGATCATCGTCCATCCCGACGTGCGCCGCGCATTGATGACCATGCGCGCGATCAACGAGGCCGGTCGCGCGCTCATCTACTGGACCGCGCTCAAGGGCGACGTTGCGCACCGCTCCGACAACGAGAAGGACCGGCAGGCGGCAGACGATCACATGGGCCTGCTGACGCCTGTCATCAAAGGCATGCTCACCGACATGGGCTTCCAGAACACCGTGCTCGCGCAGCAGGTTTACGGCGGCCACGGCTACATCGCCGAGCACGGCATGGAGCAGTTCGTGCGCGATTCGCGCATCGCCATGATCTACGAAGGCGCCAACGGCATCCAGGCGCTCGATCTCGTCGGCCGCAAGCTCGCCAAGGACGGTGGCCGCGCCATCATGGCGTTCTTCAATGAGGTGCAAACCTATCTGAAGGAGCGCGTCGATAACGACGCGATGAACGTCTATCTGAAGCCGCTCGGCGTCTCGCTCGCGCACCTTCAGCAGGCGACGATGTGGTTCATGAATAACGCGATGGCGAAGCCCGACAATGCGGGCGCGGGCGCCGCCGATTATCTCAATCTTTTTGGCCTCGTCGCGCTCGGCTACATGTGGGCGCGCATGGCCGAGGCCGCGCTGGCCAAGGCCGAGGACGCGGCGATGAAGGGGAAGCTCATCACGGGCCGTTTCTTCGCCGAACGGATGCTGCCCGAGACGGTGGTGCATCTCGCCCGCATCGAGGCCGGCGCCGGCAGCGTGATGGAATTGGCCGACGAGGCGTTTTAGGCCCGCGCCTCGATCATCGTCAGCAGCCGCAAAGCGGGCTCCTCGCTGCCTCGCATGATGGCCTCGCTATCGAAGGCGCCGTCGTCGCAGATGAATTCGAAGGCGGCCAGGATGCGATCAACGTTCTCGCCGTCGCGGGCGAAGGGCAGCAACAGCCGCTCGGCATGGACGACCCGGCCGCCGCTGTCGGTCACCTCGAAGATCGTGTAGACCGGCAGCGCGTCGCGAACCGCTTTCTCGTAAGGCGAGATTCCGGTGGGGCAGACGCCCTGCGTCAGGATTTCGTCGAGATAGCGGCCGCGGCAATCGGTCGAGCCGTAGGCACGCGCGATGACCTCGCCGTGAAAGCGGATCAGGAAACGTGGTGCCCCGTCAGCGCCGGGCACGACATCGAGAAAGCTCAAATTCTGCTGCATGGCGGAAAGGCGCTCCGCCTCCAGCGCCTGCCACTGCGGAACACGATTGCCTTCGCGCTTTTCTGACCAAATTTTGAGCAGCCAGCGCTGGCTCACGGCGCGGACCACGTCCGACCGCGACGTATCGAATTGCATCACATTCCCCCGCGCGCCTGGTGCCGGCCGTGCGACCCCACGTATGTCCCTAATTCTTGCGCAAACACCGCGTGCACTGAAATATTCCCCGCGCCCTCCGAAAGCGCAAGATATGCAAAAACAATCGTCAGTTGATAACGATCAAGCGGTGGCAAATGCTGACCCGCCACGGCGCGAGCGCAGTAGCAGCCAGCTCATGATGCTGACATTGAGCAAATTCCAGCCGAGGCCGTTGAGGAAGGCGGCCTGATAAGTTCCCGCGTAGTCGAAGATCGCGCCGGACATCCAGCCGCCAAACGCCATGCCGATCAAAGTCGCCATCAGCACGAGGCCGACGCGCATGCCGGCCTCCTTCGGAGGAAAATACTCGCGCACGATGATGGCGTAGCTCGGCACGATGCCGCCCTGGAACAACCCGAACAGCGCCGAGATGACATAAAGAGAGAATAAACTATCGAACATCAGGTAGAGCACCAGCGCGGTGCCCTGCAGCAGCGAGCCGAGCAGCAGCGTGCTCACGCCGCCGATCTTGTCGGCAATGAAGCCGGAGGCGATGCGACTGACAATGCCGCAGCCGAGCATCAGCGACAGCATTTCGGCACCGCGGGCGACGCCGTAGCCGAGGTCGCCGCAATAGGCGACGATGTGCACCTGCGGCATCGACATCGCCACGCAGCACGCGACGCCGGCGATGCACAGCAGAACTTGCAATGTGAGCGGCGAGATAGGTGACTCGGCCTGTTTGCGCGCGGCGGCGGCCCCGGCGGAGACGCTCGCGTGGGCGTCGAGGCGCCGGCGTAGCGGCAGCGACAGGGGCAGCATGATGAGGAGGCAGAGGATGCCAATGCCGATATGCGTTGCCCGCCAGCCCTGCGTCGAGATGAAATGCTGCACCAGAGTCGGCCAGATTGTGCCGGCGATGTAGTTGCCGGAGGCTGCGATCGCGACGGCGATGCCGCGCCGGCGCGAGAACCAATGCGAAATGTCGGCCATCAGCGGG
>DATCFB010000183.1:0-5275 GCA_036509755.1 Pseudolabrys sp.
GCTGCCTCAGGCCTTTTCGTCCTCGACCGGGTTGCGCAGCGTGCCGACACCCTGGATTTCGACCTCGGCGACATCGCCCGCCTTCATCCACACCGGCTCCGGCTTGCGCGCGTGGCCGACGCCCGACGGCGTGCCGGTGAACAGGATGTCGCCCGGCTCGAGCGTGATGCCTTCCGTGAGGTAGACGAGCGATTCCGCGACGGGAAACATGAACAGGTCGGTGTTGGACGACTGCATGGTCTTGCCGTTCAACCGCGTCTCGATCTTGAGACCCTTGCCGCCCTTGGACAATTCGTCGGCGCTGACCATCCACGGGCCGATCGCGCCTGTCCGGTCGAAGTTCTTGCCCATGCCCCACTGCGTGGTGTGACGCTGATACTCGCGGATCGAGCCTTCGTTGCCACAGGCATAGCCGGCGATGCAGTCGGTCGCATTCTCCAGCGTGAGATGTTTGGCGCGCTTGCCGATGATCACGACCAGCTCGCCTTCGTAATCAAACTGGATCGACTTCCTCGGCCGCATCAGCGGCTTGAGGTGGCCCGTCAGCGACGACGGCATGCGGAAGAAGATCGACTGGAATTTTGGGATGCTGTCTCTCTGCGGGCCTTCCTTGACGTGGTCGAGATAATTGAGGCCGAGGCAGATGATCTTGCCCGGTTTCGCAACCGGCAGCGTGAAGTTGAGGCTCGCCAGCGGCCGGCGCGCCGAGCCCGGCGCCTTCTTCGCCAGATCGGCGAGCGGCTTCAGGTCGCCATTGCTCGAGCGCAGCCAGTCGCCGAGATCGGTCGGGATGGAGGCATCGACCGCCTGGAGATCGACGACGTCGTCGCCATCGAGCACACCGAGCCGTGCGCCGCCGCTCGTTTCGAAACCGACAATCTTCATTGCGTGTCCCGCCTTGTTTGTGGTCCGGCAACGTCACGGCCGGGCGGCGGATGGCTTAGCGCAGGCGACGGCCGGGGGAAAGGTCAGGGCGCCGGGCGCGGGCGTGGCGGCTCGTCGACGAAAGTAAAGGCCTGGACCGAGAAATAGCCTTGCGCGTCGGTCCACATACCGTCCGGCAACCAGCCCACACCGCGGGCGAGCGCCCTGAGCGAGTCGACGGAATATTTGTAGCTGTTCTCGGTGTGGATCGTCTCGCCGGCACGGAAATCGAATGTCTCACCGGCAGCCTTCACCTTCTGCCGCTTGAGGCTGGCGAGGTGCATCTCGACACGGCTGCGCTCGCGATTGAAGAAGGCGTGGTGTTCGAAGCATTCGCGGCGGAAATTGCCGCCGAGCTCGCGATTGATGCGCGTCAGCAAATTGCGATTGAACTCGGCCGTCACGCCGGCGGCATCATTATACGCCGCATTGAGGATTTCGGCTGGCTTCACCAGGTCGGCGCCGATAATGATCTTGGCGTTGGTGCCGAGCATCTTGCCGGCGTTGCGCAGGAAGGAAGCCGCCTCGTGCGGCTCGAAATTGCCGATCGTCGAGCCGGGGAAGAAGCCGACGCGCAGCGGTGCCGTGCGCGCAGCCTCGGGCAGTTCGAACGGATAACAAAAGTCCGCGGCGACCGGCAGCACCGCCAGACCGGGGAAGTCGGCGCGCAATTCCGCCGCCTCCATCTCCAGCATCTGCGCGGAGATATCGACCGGCACATAGGCCGAGAGATGCGGCGCCGCGGCAAGCAAGAGGCGCGCTTTCTTGTTCGAGCCGCTGCCGAATTCGACCACTGCGGCGTTTTCAGGAATGAGCGCCGCGATCTCGGCCGCCTTGTCGCGCAGCACCTCCATCTCGCAGCGGGTCGGATAGTACTCCGGCTGCTCCGTGATGCGCTCGAACAGCTCCGAGCCGTGGATGTCGTATAAATATTTCGCCGGAATCCGCTTCGGCACCGCGCCGAGTCCTTCGAGCACGTCCGCCGCGAAAGGCGACAGATCGTCACGCTCCGTTAAAGAGCGGCGCGAGCGGGCGACTGCAACCATGAAATGCCTCGTCGATCTCTAATGCCACGTGTCAGACAAATTCGGCCAGCCGCAGGCCGCTGAACTGCCAACGCGCGGATGGGTAGAAAAAGTTGCGATAGGTCACACGCTCGTGACCCTCGGGCGTCGCCAGCGAGGAGCCACGCAGCACCATCTGGCTGACCATGAATTTGCCGTTGTATTCGCCGAGCGCGCCTTCCGCAGCGCGATAGCCCGGATACGGGAGATAGGCACTGCGCGTCCATTGCCAAGCGGTGCCGAAGGCGTCGGCAAGCAGCCCTGCGCGCGCGGCCACCTCCCATTCCGCCTCGCTCGGCAGATGCTTGCCGGCAAACCGGGCGAAGGCTTCGGCCTCGTAATAGCTCACATGCAGGACCGGCGCAGCCGGATCGACCGGATTGACGCCGCCGAGCGTCAGACCGTGCCAGGCGCCGTCTTTCTGCCGCCAGTAGCCGGGCGCCTGCCAGGACTCGTTCTGGACCGCCGTCCAGCCGTCCGACAGCCACAGCGACGGTGTCCGGTAGCCGCCGGCCTCGATGAAGGCCAGCCACTCCGCGTTGCTGACGAGATGACGCGCGATGCGCATGTTCGCGATCAACTCGTCGTGGAAAGGGCGTTCGTTGTCGAAGCAGAAGCCGCCGCCTTCATGACCGATGGCCATGATTCCGGGCGGCACCGCGACAAAGCCGCGCGGCCCGGCGGCCGGCTTCGGCGGCTGCCAGCCGGCATCGTAGACGGGGTCGGTCGGGTTTTGCGCGAAGGCGTGCAGGATGTCGGTGATCAACAATTCCTGATGCTGCTGCTCGTGATGCAGACCGATCTCGAGGATCTCGAACACGCGCGGCGCGTCCGCTTGCGTGATGCTCTCGATCAGGCGGGTCACCGCTGCGTCAACATGCGCGCGATAAGCAGTGACGTCATCGGCGTTCGGCCGCGTGATGAGGCCCCGCTGCGGCCGCGCGTGACGTGGGCCGGCAGCGACGTAATAAGAATTGAACAGAAACGGAAAGCGCTCGTCGAAAGTCGTGTAGCCGGCGAGATGCGGGCCAAGCAGAAAGGTCTCGAAGAACCAGGTGACGTGCGCGCGATGCCATTTGGTTGGCGAGGCATCCGCCATTGACTGAACGATCTGGTCTTCCGCCGAGAGATGGGCGGCGCGGCGTTCCGTTTCCGCACGCACCCGCACGAATGCGTCGCACCAGCGCAGGCGCGCTGCGTCAAGCACGTCCGTCGCGGCGCCCTGCTGCGAGACCGGCGACGTTGCGCCCCGCGCCATCCGCGCTCTCCCTTTTCCTTTTCAACGGGTTACCGCCCCTGCCGAGGCCGTCCGCCACATCCGAGCTTATACGGACCAGGCCCATACTTGTTCCATCCCACGGAGATCGGCAACCTCGCCCCCAACCTTCTGCGCGGATGTGACGCCGTTATGGTCCAGATTTTCCACCGCGCATCGCGGGCAGCGGGATGATGTTACCAAAGACGGGCGATGGACGTCGAACGATCGCGCAGGCGCGCGTTCGACACTTGCCGCTGTATCGTTTCCGAAAAGGAGAAGAGTCAGGCTTCCGGCTCGCGCTTGTCGGGCAGGAATCCCTTGAAGGCCCAGGACGCCGCAATGCCGAAAACGAGAAGCGCCAGTGGCGGCCCGAACAGCAGAACCGGGATCGCGAGTAGATCCCCGGCATTCGAGAAGCCGCTGCGCAGCGCCCAGATCGTGAGATAGACGCTCCAGCCCAGTACCCAGGCGCTTGAAGCGAGCAGCCACAGCCGCCAGAGGCCGCGCCGCCAGTTCATGGGCGGTGACGCATTGTCGTTTGCCTGTCCGATCCGAAGTCCGGGAAAGCGTGAGATCGTCGCGGAGGACCGTGGCATCGCACCCACTCCGATCGCTGACAATGATGGACGAACCGGGAAGTTCCCGCGGAGGAGTCCGATCATAGCCCGCGATCTTGGCGGAGGCGCGGCGGTCGCGCCATATCGCCACTCGCAGGGGCGATCGCCGCTGTGCGATTGAGGTTTGTCGTCGCGTCCGGTCGCGCCGCAGGCGACGACTGAAACTCGGTAGCGGGGGAGGGATTTGAACCCCCGACCTCCGGATTATGATTCCGCTGCTCTAACCAACTGAGCTACCCCGCCATTCCGAGTGGCGGACGCAAAGACAGGCGCGATATAGGGAGGCGCCGCGAACACTGTCAAGCAAGCCACGGTCTGCCCTGCTCCGCCGCTATTTCGGTTGCACGGACTGATCGGGACTTCCGGGCGAGCCCGGCGGCTTGATCACCGGCATCCGTCCGCCCGGGGGCGTCGGCGCCCGCATCTGCGGGTCGACATGCTCCGGCGGACAGAGCACGCCGTTCGACTGGGCGAGTTTCTGGCTCAAATTGCTGCCGTCGGGCTTCGACACGTCGACATCCTGCCCGGTGGTCGCTGGCGGGGTGGGATTGGCACATTCAGTCGATTGCGATGGCGTTGCCGCCGGCCGCGGCGCTTTGCTCACGGGCGGCGCCTGAGCCGCGGCGAGTTCCGGCAGGAGCGCTGCCGTCACGATGGCTAAGCCGAGCATCCGGATGGACATGGGTCCCTCCCGTCGTCCGATCCGGACCAACGGTCCGCGGGAAGCTAGGGTTCCACAGGCCGGAGCGTGCGGGCGAAGCGGATCAAGGAGAAATGGCCGAGCGGCCGGATCGGGCGCCGCTCGATCAACCGCACGCCGCCATGGCGCGCCGCCCAATCGGCTATGCGCTTGAACGGAAATTCCGGCCGCCAACCGAGGCGGCGTGCGATCGGCGAGAAGCCCTGCTCGAACAGCCAGCGCGGCCCGCTTTCGGCGCCGATGTGATTGACCAGAATGATTTCGCCATCGGGCCTGAGCACGCGCACGAACTCGTCGAGCGTGCCTTCCGGATCGGGCACCGCCGTGATGACGAACTGCGCCACCACGACGTCGAAGCTCGCGTCGGGCAAAGCCAGATCGGCGGCATCCATGACCGACAGCGACTCGATGTTTGTCAGGCCGTGCGCTGCAACCCGCTGCGCCGCCTGGCGCAGCATCGGTTTAGAAATGTCGACGCCGGTGATTCGATTGAGCGGGGCATAGGCCGGCAGGGAAATTCCGGTGCCGACGCCGACCTCGAGGATGCGGCCGCCCGTCGATCCGCAATGCCGCTCGGCAGCGCCGATCGCGGCCGCGCGGCCCGGTGCGAACACCTTGCCGAACACCGCGTCGTAGACGGGCGCCCACCGGTCGTAGGCGCGCGCCACGCTCTCTTTGTTGATGTCGCCCATCGTGCCGATTAGTACGCGAA
>DATCFB010000184.1:0-2872 GCA_036509755.1 Pseudolabrys sp.
CCTCCAGGTCAACGAGAAGAAGATGCGCGACAACCTCGACATGACGAAAGGGCTGATCATGTCGGAGGCGGTGATGATGGGACTCGGCGACCGCATGGGCCGCAACTACGCGCACGACGTCGTCTACGACATCTGCCGCGAAGTGGTGAAGACCGGGCGGCCGCTGATCGATCTGCTGGAGGAGAACGCGGAAATCCGCAAGCACGCCGACCGCAAGACGCTCGAGAAGATGGTCGATCCGACGAATTATCTCGGCGTCGCCGGCGAGATGGTCGACCGCGTGCTGTCGATGCGGAAATGATGTAAGCGACGAACCTCTCCAGGCCTCATGGTGAGGAGCGCTGCGAAGCAGCGCGTCTCGAACCATAGGGCCGCCCATCCTTCGAGACGCGGCCTTCGGCCGCTCCTCAGGATGAGGTGGAGGGGAGCTGAGCGGTCGGTCCTGCTCAGCTCCCCGTCATCCCGTAAGCCTCGGGGAAGAAGTAATCCTTCCACGACTGCGGCTTCGCCTTGATGCGGCCGACGCTCGACATGAAGTTGGCGAACTTCATCGTGTTCTCCGGGACCATGGTCCAGTGCACCTGCGCGCCGGAGACGATCGCGGCCGCCTTGTCGAGCGGCAGCTTCGATTTCGAATCCTCGATCCAGTAGCTCGCCGCCTTGCGCCTGTCGGCATTGACGCGGTCGGTGGCCTCCTTCAGCGCCTCGACAAAGGCCTTGTAGAGCTTCGGGTTCTCGTCGCGGAATCGCTTCGACGTCCAGATGGCAGTGAAGGTGTGCGGCCCGCCCAGCACGTCATACGAGTTCAGGACGGTGTGAATTTTCTTGTCATCGAGCTGCATGAACTGGAACGGCGGCACGCTGAAAGCGGCTGAAATCTGTGCGCCGCCGCTCAAGAGCGCGATGGTCGCGTCCGGCGGCGTCATCGAGATCGTCAGCGGATCGAGCTTCTCGAACTCCTTCGGGCCCCATTGTTTGGCCGCCGCCATCTGCAAGGTCAGCGCCTGCACCGAGGTGCGCACGGCCGGCACGGCGATGCGATCCGAATCCTTGAAGTCGGCGATGGTCTTGATCGCCGCGTTACGCGTGTTGAGCAGGAATGGCTGCGACGACAATGCCGAAATGCCGCGCACCTCTTGCGGCGTGCCATTGGTGCGCGCCCACAGCGTCAGCAGCCCCGGCACGCCGCCCGAACCGATATCGACATTGCCGGAAATCAGGGCTTCGTTGACGGCGGTCGGGCCGTTGAACTTGAACCACGACACCTTGGCGTCTGGAATGCCGAGCGCCTTGGCGTGCTTCTCGATCAGCTTCTCGTGCTGCATCACGTTGAGCTGCAAGTAGCCCATCGAGAATTGCTGGGCGAGGCGGATCTCCTGATCCGCGGCGAGCGCCGGCGTGGCGAGCGCGGCGGCGAGCGTCGCGCCGGCCAGCGCGCGCAAGAGTCCCTTGATGTGCATCGTTTTTCCTCCCGCGAAATTCGTTGTTTGTCTTCTTGATCGCGGCAATAACGCTACTTGAGTGCCTCAGCCTTTGGCAACATTGCCGTACCAGTCGAGCATCTGCTCGCCGTTCCAGTGCAGCACGCCGTCGTGGCGGTTCACGTAGTCGTAGATCTGCTCGAGATATTTGATCCGGTGCGGCTGGCCGCTGATGTAGGGATGGATGGCGATGGCGCAGAACTTCGCCCGCGTCTCGCTTTCGGCATAGAGCCGGTCGAACTGGTCGATCATGCGCTTGAGCAGGTAATCGCTCTCGTGATGCTGGACCAGCATCATCGGGATATCGTTGAGCTCGAGCGTATAGGGCAGGGTGACGAGCGGCCCGTTGGCCGTGCGGATCGTGGTCGGCTCGTCGTCATAGACCCAGTCGCCGATATATTTGACGCCGGCCGCGGTCAGCAGGTCGGGCGTCTCCAAGGTTTGCGTCAGGCCGGGTCCGAGCCAGCCGACCGGCCGCTTGCCGGTGAACTTCTCCATGATGTCCATCGAGCGGGCGATCATCGCCGCCTGGTCTTGTTCCTTGTGGATCGGTCCCTGCTCGTAGGCGTGGCCCATAAACTCCCAGCCGTCGTCGCGCGCCTGCGCCGCGACGCGTTCATAGTCCTCGCAGATGCGCGCATTGGCCGAGAGCGTCGGGCGGATGCCGAGCCGCTTGAACAGCTCGAAGAAGCGCCAGCAGCCGACCCGCATACCGTATTCGTGAAAGGCCCAGTGCACCACGTCCGGCTGCAATGTCACGCCGGTCGGCGGCGCCAGTACCTGCCGCGCCATCGGCTTGTGAATGTCCCACACCTCGTAGTTTACGATGGTCCAGAACACGATTCGCGCCTTGCCGGGCAGCTTCAACGGCGGCCGGTCGACGATGGCCGAGAAGTCGGCGCGTTCGCGGGGGATCATGGGAGAGGGCATGAAGTGTTCCTCATCGCTTGAGTGAGACTGTCACGCGCTGGCGACGACGCGCAAGCCGACCAGGCGCTCGAGCGTTGCGGTGTCGCGCATGAGCTCGGCCGAAGCCGCGCGATGCGCCACCGCGCCGCGCTCGAGCACCACCGCATCGCGCGTGAGTTCGAGCGCCACTTCGGTGTGCTGCTCGACCAGGACGATGGCAATCTTGCGGTCGGCAAGCAGCAGCGTGATCGCATTGATCAACTCCTCGACGATCACCGGCGCCAGGCCCTCGAACGGCTCGTCGAGCAGGAGCAGTGACGGATTGGTCATCAGCGCGCGGGCGATCGCCAGCATCTGCTGCTCGCCGCCGGAGAGTTGATTGCCCATGTTGCGGCGGCGCTCGGCGAGGCGGGGGAACATCCGGTAGATCGCGTCGAGCGTCCAGGCTCCGGTCCGCGCCGCCACCGTGAGGTTCTCCTCGA
>DATCFB010000185.1:0-2872 GCA_036509755.1 Pseudolabrys sp.
TCGGGATGCGTGATCGGCGGCGAAGAAACACGGAAATGCACCTCGGCGGCGCCGGCATCGCGCATCATCTGCACGATCTTGCGCGAGGTGGTGCCGCGCACGATCGAATCGTCGACCAGCACGATGCGCCTGCCGCCGACGACGGCGCGGTTCGCCGAGTGCTTCATGCGCACGCCCTGGTCGCGGATCGCCTGCGTCGGCTGAATGAAGGTGCGGCCGACATAATGATTGCGGATGATGCCATGCTCGAAGGGAATGCCGGCCTGACGCGCGAAGCCGAGCGCGGCCGGAACGCCGGAGTCCGGCACCGGCACGATGACGTCGGCACTGGCCGGCGCCTCGCGCGCCAGCTCGGCGCCCATCGCCTTGCGCACGTCATAGACGTTGCGCCCGCCGACGATCGAGTCCGGACGGGAGAAATAGATGTATTCGAAGATGCAGGGCCGCGCCGTCTGCGGCGGGAACGGCTTGTGCGACTGCATGCCGTCTTCGTCGAAGACGACGACCTCGCCGTTCTCCACGTCGCGCACGTACTGCGCGCCGATGATGTCGAGGGCGCAGGTCTCCGAGGCGAGGATCGGGCAGCCGTCGAGTCGGCCGATAACGAGCGGGCGAATACCGAGCGGATCGCGGGCGCCGACCAGCTTCTTGTTGGTGAGGCCGACGAAGGCGTAGGCGCCTTCGAGCTGGCGCAGGCCCTCGATGAAACGGTCGACGAAGCGGTTGCGCCGCGCGCGGGCGACGAGGTGAAGGATCACCTCGGTGTCGCTGGTCGACTGCATCATGGCGCCGTCATGGACGAGGCTCTTGCGCAGCGAGATGCCGTTGGTGAGGTTGCCGTTATGCGCGACGGCGAAGCCGCCGCCCTCGAGTTCGGCGAACAAAGGCTGCACGTTGCGCAGCACGGTCTCGCCGGTGGTCGAATAGCGGACGTGGCCGATGGCCGCGGTGCCCGGCAGGCGATCGATGACGTCGCGCCGCGAGAACGTGTCGCCGACGAGGCCGAGGCGGCGCTCGGAATGGAAGCGCTTGGCGTCGAAGGAGACGATGCCGCACGCTTCCTGGCCGCGGTGCTGTAAAGCGTGCAGGCCGAGCGCGGTGATCGCCGCGGCGTCGGGATGGCCGAAAATACCGAAAACCCCGCATTCCTCGCGGAGCCGGTCGGCCTCCAGGTCCAGAGGCGGCGCCGGCTCGAGGGCTTGCGGGCTTTTCTGCATCGCTATCGGCTTCCGCTGTTGTTGGCGAGGACCGGCCCGGACAGTTGCGAACGATTATCGGGAGGCCCGTCGGGGGCGTCCTGATCGTCGGGTTTCGGTTTCTTCAACTTCTTCAAGATGGTGCTTTCGGGGTCGTCCGGCAACATGCCCATCAGCCATTGTCCCGTGCTCTGCAGGACGACCTTCGATTTGGCGCCGCGCACCCATTCGGGCTGGCTGCGGTCCGGCACCAGCCAGGCGAAGAACAGGAAGGCGACGACGACGATGATGAGGCCGCGGCCGAGCCCGAACAGGAAGCCGAGCGAGCGGTCGAGCGCGCCGACCTTGCTGTCCAGCACCATGTCGGAGATGCGCACGGTGATGACCGAGACGACCAGCAGGGTCACCAGGAAGACGACGCCGATGGCGACGCCCTTGGCGACCGTGTCGCTGGAAAAATAGGTCTGCGCCAACGGCGTCACCCGCGGGAACGCCCACACCGTCACCAATGCGGCGATGCCCCAGGCGGCGATCGAGAGGACTTCGCGGATGAAGCCGCGGATCATGGCCAGAAGGCCGGAGATCAGCATCACGACCAAGAGCAGGACGTCGAGCAGCGTGATCGGCATCGGCGCATGCGCTCCGTGGGGAGTGCCCCAAAACGAGTCGTGGCCTCAAGCCTACACCAGGCGTGAGGAACTCGGCGGCAGACAAGACCCTAAGTGCTTATTCGTTAGACCATATCGGCACCGGCGCCGGGCTCCGGAAAGGCCCGCCGCGGGCGCGCTTTGACGCCCGCTATATAACCGGGTGTCACCCGCGCGTCACCCGTCTTGTCCACCGGATTTGGCCGGTTTTCGGCGGCCATTGGCGGCGATCTCGGCGACCAGAGTCGCGAGGCTGCCGATCTCATGCGCCTTGAGGCCCGGGTCGCCCGCCTCGCGCGCCGATTCCGGCACGATGGCCCCCGTAAAGCCGAGCTTGGCCGCTTCTTTCAAGCGACTCCCCGCTTGCGCCACCGGACGGATCGCGCCCGACAGCGATACTTCCCCGAAATAGACCGACTGCGGCGGCAACGGTGCGTCGACCAATGACGAGACGAGCGCGGCGGCGGCAGCCAGGTCGGCCGCCGGCTCCTGGATACGCATGCCGCCGGCGACGTTGAGATAGACGTCGTGGCCGCCGAGGCGCACGCCGCAATGCGCTTCCAGCACCGCGAGCACCATCGACAGCCGGCTCGAATCCCAGCCGACCACCGAGCGCCGCGGCGTGCCGAGAGAGGAGGGCGCGACCAGCGCCTGGATCTCCACGAGCAGCGGCCGTGTGCCCTCCATGCCGGCGAAGACCGCGGTGCCGGGCTGGCCGAGGTCGCGCTCGGACAGAAACAGCTCGGACGGATTGGTGACCTCGCGCAGGCCTTCGCCGGTCATCTCGAACACGCCGATCTCGTCGGTCGGACCGAAGCGGTTCTTCACGGCGCGCAGGATGCGGAATTGATGCGAGCCTTCGCCCTCGAACGACATCACCGCGTCGACCATGTGCTCGACCACGCGGGGTCCGGCGATCTGACCGTCCTTGGTGACGTGGCCGACGAGCATGATGGCCGCGCCCGTGCGCTTGGCGAAGCGGATCAGCGCCTGCGCCGCGCCGCGCACTTGCGTCACCGTGCCGGGCGC
>DATCFB010000186.1:0-12708 GCA_036509755.1 Pseudolabrys sp.
CTGGAATCACATCGACGGCCTGGGCCAAGGCGGTGCGCACTGCCGCATAGGTCGCCGGCATGCGCACGATCGCGTAAGCGAGCGCGTCGAGGTCGGACCGGATGACGTCGCTGGTGCCGCCGCCGCGATAGCTGTCGGAAATGCGTTGCGCGCGCGTCCGCAACTCGGTGCGTGAGACGTTCTCGAGCTTCGCCTCAAGCGCGCTGGCGATCCAGCCCGGCAGGGCGGTCATGCCGGCTCAGCCCCACATGCGGCGCAGCTTGCCGCGCAGGTCGGCGGTCCCGGCCGCGGGTCTGACCGACGCTTTGTCCGCCGCGGCCGGCGGCCAGGCGCGCACCTCGAACAGCTTCAACATCGCCGGCGGAATGAAGCGCGTGCGCTGCGCGTAGACGTGACGGTCGCCGTGGCGACGCTGCTGATGCACGAAGAAACGCTGCGGCACCATCAGATGCAACTGATCCTTGGCACGCGTCATTGCGACGTATAACAGCCGCCGCTCTTCTTCGATCTCCGGCGCCGAGCGCACCGACAGGTCGGACGGAATGCAGCCGTCGACGGTGTTGAGCACGAAAACCGCCTTCCATTCCTGGCCCTTGGCGGAATGGATCGTGGAGAGGATGAGATAGTCCTCGTCGAGAAGCGGCGGCCCGGCTTCGTCGCTGGTCGCGTCCGGCGGGTCGAGCTTCATTTCGGTCAGGAAGCGCTCGCGGCTCGGATAGCTCGCGGCGATCTGCGCCAGTTGCGCGAGATCGGCCTCGCGCAAGGCCGCGTCGTCATAGGCGTGCTCGAGATGCGGCGTGTACCAACGGCAGATCGTCTCAAGCTCGCCCGGCCATCCGCCATCGCCTCGACGGACGGTCTCGATCGTGTCGGCGAAGTCGGGCCAGGCTTCGGCAGCCGCAGCCGGTGCGTTGAAGTCGCGCAATTCGCCGCCGGCGAGATGGTCGAGCACGCGCGCGGCCGTCGCGGGTCCGATGCCGGGCATGAGTTGCAGCACGCGGAAGCCGGCGACGCGGTCGCGCGGGTTCTGCGCCCAGTGCAGGAAGGCGAGGACGTCCTTGACGTGCGCGGCCTCAAGAAACTTGAGACCGCCGAATTTGACGAAGGGGATATTGCGGCGGGTGAGCTCGACCTCGAGACCGCCGCTGTGATGCGACGCGCGGAACAGCACCGCCTGCGCCTTGAGCGCGATGCCGGTTTCGCGATTCTCGAGAATCTTGTCGATGATGTAGCCGACCTGTGCCGGATCGTCGGCGACGTTGACGAGCTGCGGCTTTTCGGCCGACTGCCGCTGCGACCAGAGGTTCTTCGTGTAGCGCTCGGCGGCAAGCGCGATCACCGCGTTGGCGGCGGCAAGGATGGTCTGCGTCGAGCGGTAGTTGCGCTCGAGCGTGACCACCGTCGCCTTCGGCCGAAAGTGCGCCGGGAAATCGAGGATGTTGCGCACGGTCGCGGCGCGAAACGAATAGATCGACTGCGCATCGTCGCCGACCACGGTGAGGCCGCGGCCGTCGGGCTTGAGCGCGAGCAGGATGCGCGCCTGAAGCCGATTGGTGTCCTGATATTCGTCCACCAGAATGTGATCGAAGCGCTCGCCGACGTGGCTGGCGATGCTCGTCTCCGCCATCATCATTGCCCAGCACAGCAGCAGATCGTCGTAATCGAGCACGTTCTGCCGCTGTTTCGCCTCGACATAGGCGGCGAAGAGCCGGCGCAACTCGTCATGCCATTCCGCGCACCACGGGAACACGAAATTCAGGACATCGGCGAGCTCGGCTTCGGCGTTCACCGCGCGCGAATAGATGGCGAGGCAGGTGCGCTTGAGCGGGAAGCGTTTCTCGAGTTTCGAAAAGCCGAGTTCGTGCCGCAGCAGGTTCATCAGGTCGGCGGAGTCCTCGCGGTCGTGAATGGAGAAGTTTGGCTCGAAGCCGATCTCGGCCGCATAGTCGCGCAGCAGCCGCGCGCCGATGGCGTGAAACGTGCCGGCCCAACTCAGGGCGTCGGCCATTGGCCGAGCATCCTTGCCCAGCACCGCCGCGCCGATGCGCTCGACGCGGCGCCGCATCTCGGCCGCGGCGCGACGTGAGAAGGTCAGGAGCAGGATGCGGCGCGGATCGGCGCCCTGGGCAATGAGATGGGCGACGCGATGCGCCAATGTGTTGGTCTTGCCGGACCCGGCGCCGGCGATGATCAGCAGCGGCGGATAGCCCTCGCGGGCCCCGTGCTCGACGGCGCGGCGCTGATCGGAATTGAGTTCGGCGGCGAGGCTTTTGGCGGTCACGTGACGGACATGGGCTCGAGCGAATCAGGATCGCCCAAGCATAGCCCGCTTTGAGGACAGGAAGCGGCGGCACGCGGGTGCACGGCGACGCCTAGTTCAGTTCAGGCTGACAGCCCGGGCCGTATGACGACCTCAGGAACCGCGGATACCGCGTCGCGCGCGGCTCGTAGGCTTTTCTGAATTTCCACTGGAAGCTGGGGCAGGTCGCCGTCCTTGAAGAATCCGAGTGCCCGCAACGGCAGTGCCGCATCGGCGTTGAACATAACGCGGAAGGCACCTAAGGCTTTTGACAACGACACGCCCGCGGACAGAATTGCTGCGATGTCGACGTAGTCCTTTACCTCGGCCCGATCGAGAATTGCCTTGAGCTTGGTGGCCAACAGGTCCTCGAGCGATGCGACACGCAAAACACTGTCCGACGTCAACAGCGGCTCGTTGATATGGCCGAAGCGCATGTCGCCGAAAAAGGAAAGTCGCACAGGCTCGGTAGGGTCGCCCGCCGCCACGACCAGCGTATCGGGCGCTTCCTGTACGACACGCGCGTCGCGCATGAAGGAAAAAGATGTTTCGATTGCGGCCTTCAGCAGCGCACCGCCACTGAAGAAATCGAAGTCGATCGATTGCCGGTGTCCGAGATGCAAAGCAACTGCCGTTCCCCCATAGAGAACGAAAGAAAGCGAAATGGAGGGAGCGAGTTGCGGCCAGATGTGGCGCTGAGCAGGCGGCAGGATTGCCGTCTTCGGCTCAAATCGCGGCGGCATCGAACTGTCTCCGCGGCGGCTCCTCGGGCAACTTGCGCCCGGTCGTCAACGATAGGCGTCCGCGCCATAGCTCCCAGGAGCGGTCGCTGAGCCAGCCGGGTTCGGCGTCCAGCATGACTTCGGCGAGACGGTCCGCGCCGAGAATGGTTTCGAGCCGACGGATATCGTCGAAACCAGCGAGGTCCATCGCTTGGGCGAGGATGCGCCGGTCCGACCGGGAGACTTTGTGGAGCGAGTCCCACCAGAAATATTTATCTTCCAATTCGGATATGAAGTCCGCTGGAACGGTTGCCAACGTTTCCTCCGGTCGCGAGCCTTACACGTCCACGCTTGCGGCCAGCGCGTTGTTCTGGATGAAGAGACGCCGCGGTTCGACCTCGTCGCCCATGAGTTCGGCGAACAGGTTTTCCGCTTCGTCGATTTCCTTGATCCTGACTTGCAGCAGAGAGCGAGCATTGGTGTCGAGCGTCGTCTCCCAGAGCTGCTCCGGGTTCATCTCGCCGAGGCCTTTGTAACGCTGCATGGCGATGCCCTTGCGGCCGGCGGTGGTCAGCGCATCGAACAGGCCGACCGGGCCGTGAATCGGCATCTGGTCATCGCGGCGGCGGAGCATTGCCGGCGGTCGCGGCCGCGGGAAGCTTTGCTGCAGCATGTCGCGGTAGCTGTCGAGCTTGCGCGCGTCGGCGGAGCCGAGGAGCGCCTGATCGATCACGGCGGCTTCCTTGACGCCGCGCACCGTGCGCTCGAAGTGGAAGCCTTCCTCGTCGTAGCGGCCCTGCCAGCCGCGCTCGGTTTCATCCTCCAGCGCGTCGAGGCGTTTGGCGATGTAGACCGCGGCGGCAGCCCCGGTCTCCGGGTTTTGCGTGACGCCGGTATTGAGCACGCCGGCGATCGCGGCCTGCTCGATGACCTTGCGGTTATACCGGCTGTGCAGGCCGTGCAGGATGTTGCGGATGGCGCGGGCGCTCTCGACCAATGTACGCAGGTCGGCCCCGGCGCGCTCCTCGCCGGATGCAAGCCGTAGCACGGTGTCATCAAGCCCGGTGACGATCAGATAATCTTCGAGCGCGCGCTCGTCCTTGAGATATTGCTCGGACTTGCCGCGCGTGACCTTGTACAGCGGCGGCTGCGCGATGAAGATGTGGCCGCGTTTGATCAACTCTTCCATCTGCCGGAAGAAAAAGGTCAGCAGCAGCGTGCGGATGTGGGAACCGTCCACGTCCGCGTCGGTCATGATGATAATCTTGTGATAGCGCAGCTTGTCCGGGTTGAACTCGTCACGGCCGATGCCGGTGCCGAGCGCGGTGATCAAGGTGCCGATTTCCTGACTCGACAGCATCTTGTCAAAGCGCGCGCGCTCGACATTGAGGATCTTACCGCGCAGGGGCAGTACGGCCTGAAATTCGCGGTTGCGGCCCTGCTTGGCGGAGCCGCCGGCCGAATCACCCTCGACGATGAACAGCTCGGACTTGGCCGGATCGCGCTCCTGGCAGTCGGCGAGCTTGCCCGGCAGGGAGGAGATGTCGAGCGCGCCCTTGCGGCGCGTCAATTCGCGCGCCTTGCGCGCGGCCTCGCGTGCAGCGGCGGCCTCGACCACCTTGCCGACGATCACGCGGGCTTCTGACGGATGGATCTCGAACCAGCCCTGCAGCGCCTGATTGATGACGTTCTCCACCACGGGCCGCACTTCCGAAGAAACCAGTTTGTCCTTGGTCTGCGACGAGAACTTCGGATCCGGCACCTTGACCGACAGCACGGCGGTCAGGCCCTCACGGCAATCGTCGCCGGTCAGCGCCACCTTTTCCTTCTTCGAGGAGCCATGGGTGTCGGCATATTGCGTGATCTGGCGCGTCAGCGCGCCGCGGAAGCCGGCGAGGTGCGTGCCGCCGTCCCGCTGCGGGATGTTGTTGGTGAAGCAGAGCACGCTCTCGTGATAGCCGTCGTTCCACCACATCGCGCATTCGACGGTGATGCCGTCGCGCTCGGCCTTCAGCATGATCGGCTGCGGGATGAGCGGCGTCTTGCTGCGGTCGAGAAATTTGACGAAGGCCTCGACGCCGCCTTCGTACATCATCTCCTCGCGCTTCTCGACAGCATGACGCTTGTCGGAGAGCGCGATGCGCACGCCCGAATTCAGGAAGGCGAGCTCACGCAGACGATGCTCGAGCGTCGCGAAATCGAATTCAGTCATGGTGAAGGTGGCAGGCGAGGGCAGGAAACTCACTTCCGTGCCGCGCTCGCCGTCGTCGGCGCCGATCTCCTTCAAGGGAGCGACCGCGACGCCGTCGTGGAATTCCATGAAGTGCCGCTTGCCATCGCGCCAGATCGTGACCGTGAGCCGGGTCGACAGCGCATTGACGACCGAGACGCCGACGCCGTGCAGTCCGCCGGACACCTTGTAGGAGTTCTGGTCGAATTTTCCGCCGGCATGCAGCTGCGTCATGATGACTTCGACAGCCGACACGCCTTCGCCCTTGTGGATGTCGGTCGGGATGCCGCGGCCGTTGTCGCGCACCGTGCAGGAGCCGTCCGGATTGAGCGTGACGCTCACCTCGGTGGCGTAGCCGGCCAGTGCCTCGTCGATGGCGTTGTCGACGACCTCGTAGACCATGTGGTGCAGGCCGGAGCCGTCGTCCGTGTCGCCGATATACATGCCCGGACGTTTGCGCACGGCGTCGAGGCCTTTGAGGACCTTGATCGACTCTGCGCCATAGTCGGATTCGGATTGCAGATTGCGGGCCGGTTCAGCCATCGGCGGAAGCTCTCGGAAAAGCGAGGTAATTTGAGTCGGGGCGAGCGAATTTGTGTGACACGATTTGGGGTGCGCGTACAGAACAAAGTCGCAGTCGCTAATATATTGACGGAGCAAGACTTTTTCAAGGTTTTCGAGGGTCTGAGAAGCCCCCTTTTTGGAGACTCGAAAAAGGCCTTCGATGCGCTTTTCCCGGTCCCGCTTCGCGCCTCTTGGCCAAGGACTTTTGCGCCGCGCGTGAACCGGTTCACGGCCTCCCGGTAAACCACTGCTCGTGATTTGAAATGGCGGCCGGTCGCAAAGCCTCTCGGTCGCTTGCGCAGCATCGCCGATTGGCCTCTAAGCAGAAGCGTCATGCTCGCCCGCTCTGAATTGCTCCGCATGCGTTGGAAGGGTCGTCCGCTCGAAGTTCCGCACCGGCTTCGAGCCATCGTCCGCGCGCGTGAGTCGAGCATCATCGTTCTGGCGGCCGTGATCGGCCTTGTCGGCGGTCTGACCGTGGCGCTGATGAGCGAGGTGGTCGGCCTCATGCACCTCGTCTTCTTCGGGCTTGACCCCGGCGAGCGGCTCTCGGCGCGGGCCTGGATCAACCCGTTTTACGCCTTCCTGACGCCGTGTCTGGGCGGCCTCGTGTTTGGCCTGGTCTCGGCCTATGTCAGCCGCAGGCGCGGCACGGAGGTCGACCCGATCGAGGCCAACGCGCTGCACGGCGGCCGCATGTCGTTGCGCGGCAGCTTGATCGTGGCCGCGCAGACGGTCTGGTCGAGCGGCATTGGGGCCTCGGTCGGTCTGGAGGCCGGTTACACCCAGCTCGCCTCCGGCATCGCCTCGGTGGTCGGGCAGGCCTTTCGGCTCCGCCGCGGCGACATGCGTGTCCTGGTCGGCTGCGGCGCGGCCGCCGCTATCGCCGGCGCCTTCGACGCGCCGCTCGCCGGAGCCTTTTACGCCTTCGAGCTCGTCATCGGCAGCTACACCATCCCCAGCCTGGCGCCGGTCGGCGTCGCCTCGCTGGTCGGTTATCTCACCGCGCGTACCTTCGCGCCGCTGCGGCTCGGCATTGAGGCCAACGCCGTCGCCGACGTGGCCGTGCATGACGTCGTCATCGCCGCCGGGGTCGGCCTGCTCGCATCGATGGTCGGCATCCTGGTGATGCGCGGCGTCGCCGCCTGCGAGCGCCTGTTCACGCGGCTGCAAGTCGCGCCTGAATGGCGGCCGATGATCGGCGGCTCGATCGTCGGACTGCTCGCGATCATTACGCCGCAGGTGATGTCGTCCGGCCACGGCGCGCTGCATCTGACCGGCATCTTCAAGCTGCCGATTGCCATGGTGGCGTTGATCTTCGTGCTCAAGATCCTCGCTTCGATCGTGTCGCTCGGCTCCGGGTTTCGTGGCGGCCTGTTCTTTGCCTCTCTTTTGCTCGGAGCTTTGGGAGGCCAGCTTTTCGCCACCGCCTTCTCCGCGATCGTGCCCGGCGTGCACATCGACCCGGATGCCTACGCCATTATCGGCCTCTCGGCCCTGTCGGTGTCCGTGATCGGCGGGCCTCTGACGATGACCTTCATCGCGCTGGAGACGACCGGCGATCTATGGCTGACCACCGCGGTGTTGATCGCCGCGATCATCTCCATGCAGGTCACGCGGGAGTTCTTCGGCTACACCTTCGCCACCTGGCGCTTCCATCTCCGCGGCGAGACGATCCGCAGCGCGGCCGACGTCGGCTGGATCCGCGACCTTGCGGTCGGACAGATGATGCGCGCCGACGTGCGCACGACGCCGGCCGAAGGCACTATCTCCGATTTCCGTGCGGCCTTCCCGCTCGGCTCGACCAATCAGGTGATCGCCGTCGATGAGGATGGCCGTTATGCCGGCATGGTGCTGGTGGCGGAGGCGCACGCCGCCGAGGTCGGCGCGCCCGACAATTTGCGCGCCTTGCTGCGCCATGCCGACCACATGCTGCTGCCGCAAATGACCGTGCAGGAATCCGTGGCGGCCTTCGACCGCTTCGAATCGGAAGCGCTCGCGGTCGTCGATTCTGTCGAGCGCCGCCAGGTCATCGGCCTGCTCAGCGAAGCGCATGCACTGCGGCGCTATTCGGAAGCCTCAGAGCGCCAGCGGCGTGAACTGCTCGGCGAATTCTAATCACCGGGAACTTTGGTCAATCTTGCGCCGGCTGTCCAAGCTCATGCTTGCCGAGCCGAGTCTTCCTCACATGAAGGAACGACGGTTCGTATTCGGGAACCGGGCTGCTGAATGCGACGATCGCGGCGCTGAGAAGCTCGATCCGGTCGAGATCTGCGCGCAAAGTGACGAAGGCGCGATCCAGCTCGCGCTGCATTCGATCGGCTGCCTTCTCCGTTCCCATTGTTCCTCGTCGCTTTCTCGCAAATCGCTACGTGGACGGTCTTGAGCCCGGCGTAGAATTGAAAAACGGTATCGCGGGACAATGGTTCCTATGTCGGGCGATCGAGAACGGGTCGAATGCGTGACGACTTAGTGCGTAGGCGCAAATGGTTCCACGCCGCCGGCCCTAATCGTGAACATTTGAGCGCGGGAAACGATATCGCCGAACGCCGCCGGATCGGCTCCGGTCATCCACACTTGCGCACCCAATGACGACAGGCCGTCGTAGAGCGAGGCGCGCCGCCGCGGATCGAGATGCGCGACGACTTCATCGAGCAGCAAAAGCGGGGCGAAGCCGGTCATGTCCTTGATCAACCGGGCATGCGCGAGCACGAGACGGATCAGCAGCGCCTTTTGCTCGCCGGTCGAGCAATTCGCGGCCGGCATGTTCTTTGCCGCATGCGTGACGGCGAGATCGGACAGATGCGGGCCATCGAGCGTGCGGCCGGATGCGGCGTCACGCACGCGGTTCTCCTTGAGCAGAGCGCGATAACGGTCCTCGACTTCGACCGCGCTGTGCAACGGCAGCAACTCCTCCATCCAGCCCTGGAGCGCGATTCGCGCGACGGGAAACTCCGGAGCATCGGCGCGCGCCCCCTCGAGCGCCGAAGACAGCCGCGCCACCGTCTCGGCACGGGCCGCGGCAACCGCGACCGCGACTTCCGCGGTCTCGTGCTCGATCGCATCGAGCCAATGCGGGTCGCTGCGCTGGTCCTCAAGCAGGCGATTGCGCGAGCGCAGGGACCGCTCGAGCGCGGAGACGCGGCTTGCATGCTGCGCATCGACGGCAAGGACGAAGCGATCGAGAAAACGACGGCGCTCCGAGGCGGGACCGTTGAACAATGGATCCATGGCCGGGGTCAGCCACACCACGCGCAGGTGGTCGGCAAAGGCGATCGCCGATGAAACCGGCTCGCGATCGATACGGCAGCGCCGCGCCGGCGCGGAGTCTTCGCCGGCGGGCGGCTCGATACCGGTGCCAAGCGTGCCAAGACCGAGCATACCTTCGACCTCGGCGGAAATGGCCCAGCCGCCGTCCCCTTCCGCAAAGGCGAGTTCCTCCATAGTGGCTCGACGCAGCCCGCGGCCGGTCGCGAGAAGCGATATCGCCTCGATCAGGTTGGTCTTGCCGGCGCCGTTCGCGCCGGTCAGCACGACCGGACCCGCGCGATCGAGGCTCACCTGCGCGGCATGATAGCTGCGGAAGTTTGTGAGTGTCAGGCGGCGGATGGCGGCGGCTGTCATCGGTCTCGCTGGTCAGAGGGAGAGCCGCATATAAACACGATCGTAGCCGTGTTCGAGCGCGCGATGCGTTTCGACAAAGCCAAAATCCTCATAGAGAGCGCGATTCTCGGTCATCGCCGCATTGGTGCAGAGCCGCACCGATGGGAGCTTTAGAGAGCAGGCTTCCGCGACCGCGTAACGCAGCAACGCGCCGCCGAGCCCGTTGCCCTGATGTATCGGATCGACGGCGATATTCTCGATGAAAAAACTCTCACCGTCCGGCCCGCCGATCAGATATCCGGCGACCGTCTCATTTCGCTCGATCACGGTCACATGGCCGGCAGCAATTGAAGCGGCATAGTCGGTCGACATCGGCGCCGGTTGGCGGCCAATGCGCGGGACGCATTTGACATAGGCCGCATGGGCAATGGCGTCGAGCGTCGCGGCGTCTTGTGCGCGGGCCGGCCGGATGCGCGCGTCGCCCAAAGCTCAAACCTGCGCGCCGGTCGCGTACATCTTGGCGATCACATCGACGATGCGATTCGGCGTGTCCTCGATGGCGATCACCGACGCCTCGCCACGCGTGGGCTCTTCCAGTGCCGCGAACTGGCTATCGAGCAGGTTCGGCGGCATGAAGTGGCCGGCGCGGTGGGCGAGGCGTTGCGCGATCAGCTCCTTCCCGCCCTTGAGATAGACGAAGGCGACGTCGTCGTGGCCGGCGGCGAGGATGTCTCGATAAGATCGTTTAAGCGCCGAGCAAGTGATCACCAACTGGCGGCGCTCTTGACGCGCGGCATCGATCGCGCCGGCGATGGCGGTGAGCCACGGCAGGCGATCGGCGTCGCCGAGCGGCACTCCGTGGCTCATCTTGTCGACATTGGCCGGAGGATGGAACGTGTCGCCTTCGAGGAATTCGCGGCGAAGCTTCTGCGCGAGGCGAAAACCGATCGTGCTTTTGCCGGCGCCGGAGACGCCCATCAGCACGATGACCGTGTTGCGCGCCGTCATGGCTCGCCCTTTGGCTCGGCATGGCCACCGAAGCCGCGGCGCATCGCCGAAATCAGCTTGTCGGCGTAATTCGGCTGCTTGCGCGAGCGGAAGCGCGCATTGAGTGCGGTGGTGAGCGCCATCGCCGGAATGGCGCGCTCGATCGCAGTCTGCACTGTCCAGCGGCCCTCGCCGGTGTCGGCGACAAAACCGGCAAAGTCGGCGAGAACGGCATCTTCAGCGAGAGCTCTGCCAATGACGTCCAGCAATTGCGAGGAGACGATGCTGCCGTGGCGCCAGACTTCGGCGATGGCCGCCGTGTCGAGCGCGAAGCGCTCGTCCTCCGGCAGTGCCTCGGACGAGGTCTCCTCAAGGATCTGGAACCCCTCGGCATAGGCCTGCATCAGCGCGTATTCGATGCCGTTATGCACCATCTTGACGAAATGGCCGGCGCCGTTCGGGCCGGCATGCAGCCAGCCCTGCGGCGCGGTCGGCGCGCTCACGCCGCCACCCGGCGACAGCGCCGCGAAAATCGGCGCCAGCCGTGCCACCGGTTCGGCGTCGCCGCCGATCATCAGGCAATAGCCGCGCTCGCGGCCGAGAATGCCGCCGCTGGTGCCGGCGTCGAGATGGTGGATGCCGCGCGCCTTCAGCGCCTTGGCGCGGCGCAGGTCGTCGCGCCAGAACGTGTTGCCGCCGTCGATAATCGCGTCGCCGGGCGCGAGCAATTCGCCGAGGCGCGCGATCGTCGCCTCGGTCGCTTCGCCGGCCGGCAGCATCACCCAGACAGCGCGCGGCGCGGCAAGGCGTCCAACGAGGTCGGCGAGATCTCGGCCGGCGACGGCGCCGTCACGCGCGAGCGCCTGCGCTGCCGTTCCGTCCTGATCGTAGGCCACGACCTCGTGGCCGTGGCGCATCAGGCGCAACGCGATATTGGCGCCCATGCGCCCAAGCCCGATCACACCGATCTGCATCAGGCGCCCTCGGCTGTCATGGTCAATGGTCGGCGGGCGGTCAGACCCGCATCGGCATCAGGACGTAGAGCGCGCCCTTGGCGTCCTTGTCCTGGATCAGCGTCGGCGAACCCGGGTCGGCGAGCTTCAGGATCGCCACCTCGCCCTCGATCTGCGCGGCGATATCGAGCAGGTAGCGCGAGTTGAAGCCGATATCGAGCGGCTCGGCTTCGTAATCGACCTCGAGTTCCTCGGTGGCGCTGCCCGAATCCGGATTGGTCACCGACAACGTCAGCTTGCCGGGGCTGATCGACAGCTTTACGGCGCGGCCGCGCTCGCTCGACACAGTCGAGACGCGATCGACGGCGGCCTCGAAGTCTTTTTTGTCGACGACGAGATTCTTGTCGTTGTTGGCCGGAATGACGCGCCCGTAGTCGGGGAAGGTGCCATCGATCAGCTTCGACGTCAGCACGACATTGCCGATGCTGAAGCGGATCTTGCCGGCGGACAATTCGATGCCGACCTCGCCTTCGCCGGTTTCGATCAGACGCTGGACCTCGCCGACTGTCTTGCGCGGGATGATGATGCCCGGCATGCCGGCAGCGCCATCCGGCAGCGGCAGTTCGCATTGCGCCAGGCGATGGCCGTCGGTCGCGACCGCGCGCAAGGTCGCCGCCTTGGCGCCGCCCGCGGTGTGCAGGTAGATGCCGTTGAGATAATAGCGCGTCTCTTCGGTGGAGATCGCGAACTGCGTCTTGTCGACCAGGCGCTTGAAGTCGCCCGCCGGGAGCTTGAACGAATGCGTCATCTCGCCGGCCGCGAGATCGGGAAAGTCGCTCTCCGGCAGCGTCTGGAGCGTGAAGCGCGAACGTCCCGCGCGCAGCGTCACCACCGCGCGCTCGCCGGAACCTTCGAGCACGATCTGTGAGCCTTCGGGCAGCTTGCGCACGATGTCGTAGAACATGTGCGCGGGCACGGTCGTGGCGCCGCCTGGCGAGACCTCGGCGGCGGTCGTGTCCGTGACCTCAAGGTCGAGATCGGTGGCCTTCAGGCTGAGATTGCCTTTGTCGGCCTTGATAAGGACGTTGGCGAGGATCGGAATCGTGTTCCGCCGCTCGACCACGCGATGCACGTGGCCTAGCGACTTCAGCAATTCTGCGCGTTCGACAGTTACCTTCATGGAAAGACCCGCTGCGGCGTAAGAAAAAGCCCGGAATCCGGGCGTCGCCGTGCCCGGCCTGGCGCGGAATGCGGGGCCGGGGGCCAAAGGTGACAAGCCCGACCGGATTACGCAAGGGCGGGCTTTTGCTCCCCGCTCCTATCCCCAGGGCTTCCACAGGCGGCTTTCAC
>DATCFB010000187.1:0-7057 GCA_036509755.1 Pseudolabrys sp.
ACGCCCGTGACCGAGGCCGGCAAAGCGGGCTGGCGAACGACGGATGAATGTATGGCATTGAATGGAAGGGTCATTTTGGCCTCTTGTTCTTATTGCGTTGCAACATTAACCCCCTGGGGCAGGCTGCCGTTCCCTCTACCAGCAATGCGCGAGGCTCAGGGCTCCAGCGCCGGCAACACGTGTTGGCCATCGGGGCCGAGCGGCAAGGCCACCACTTTCTGCACGTCCGCCAGCCGCAGCGGCGCATAGAGGTGCGGGAATAGCGCTCCGCCGCGCGATGGCTCCCACTTCAGCCGCTCGCCGAGTCTTTCAGCCTGCACATGGACGAGCAGCAGGTCCGGCTGCCGGGCGAAATGCTTCGCCGCCGTCTCTTTCACCTGCGCCGCCGTCGAGAAATGGATGAAGCCGTCGGCGACATCGACTGGTGCGCCGGCAAAAATGCCATTGCGCTCTGCCGCTTGCCACAGAGCGGCTGGGCAGATCTTGTAAATGACAGTCATTGGCCGCGCTCCTCTTCCTATCGCGCCGAAGATACATAAATTGGAATGAAGCAACCTGGACGCGCGGCGGCTTGTGCGCCATGCGCCGTCGCTATGCGTTACGGAGCCTGAATGTCTGATACCGAGCAATATCTGATCGAAACCGCCGACAAGTGCGCGAGGCTTGCGCGTCTCGGACGCGAGATCGCGGCCGATCTGGAGTCCATGAGCAACAATCTTTTGGCCAAGGCGGTAACCATTGATACCGCGCGCGACCGGGAGCAGACGGCCCGCCAGAAGCCGTCACGCTCCTGAAGGCTCAACGCGATGTTGGACCAAGAGTCCGGCGTCAAGCCGGGCTTTTTTTCTGCGCGGTCACGCCGCGCCGCGCATCGCCTCGCCGCCATTCGGCGGCGGGATCGGCGAACCATCCGCGGCATATTCGTTTAGCTTGTTGCGCAGCGTGCGGATCGAGATGCCGAGGATGTTGGCGGCGTGCGTGCGGTTGCCGAGGCAGTGGCGCAGCGTCTCGAGGATGAGGTCGCGCTCGACCTCGGCGACCGTGCGGCCGACAAGATTGCGCGTGACCTGTTCGGCGGCGAAGGCGGCATTGGCGGCAATGTCGCTGCCGCGCGTGTCGCCGAGCCGGGCGCCGTCCGGCGACAGAATGCCGTCGACGCCGATCTCCGGCCCGCTCGAGAGCAGCACGGCCCGATGCAGCGTATTCTCCAATTCGCGGACGTTGCCGGGCCAGCGATACGTGCTGAGTGCACGGCGCGCCTCGGCCGACATGGCGCGCACCGGCATGCCGTTCGCCGCCGAATATTTTTTGATGAAATGCTGCGCCAGGTCGCCGATGTCGGCCGGCCGCTCGCGCAGCGCCGGAATCTTGAGGTTGACGACGTTCAGCCGGAACAGCAGGTCCTCGCGAAACGTGCCGGCGCGCACCGCTTCGGTGAGAACGCGGTTCGACGTAGCGATGATGCGGATGTCGACCGGCACCGGACGGCTGCCGCCGACGCGGTCGATGACGCGCTCCTGAATGGCGCGCAGGAGCTTGGCCTGCAAACGCACATCCATTTCCGAGATTTCGTCGAGCAGTAGCGTGCCGCCATTCGCCTCTTCGAACTTGCCGATGCGGCGGGCGAGGGCGCCGGTGAAGGAGCCCTTCTCGTGGCCGAACAGCTCGGACTCGAGAAGGTTCTCGGGAATCGCCGCGCAATTGACGCTGATGAACGGCTTCTTGGCGCGCTGCGAGCGCGAATGCACGAAGCGCGCCAGAACCTCCTTGCCGGTGCCGCTCTCGCCGGTGATCAGAACGGAAGCTTCCGAGCCCGCAATCTGCTGCGCCAGCTTGACGACGCGGGCCATCGCGTCGTCGCGATAAATCATGTCGCGTACATCGTCGGCGACCGCCGCGAGCACTGCGGCGATCAGGTCCGGGTCGGGCGGCAGCGGGATGTACTCCTTGGCGCCGGCATGAATCGCGCGCACCGCGGCGCGCGCGTCATTCGACACACCGCAGGCGACGATCGGCACGTGAATGCGTTCGGCCGCGAGCCGCGTCACGAGATCGCGGATGTCGATGGCGACGTCGACAAACATCAGGTCGGCGCCGCGGCCGGAGCGCAGCACCGCGAGCGCCTGCTCGTTGTCGTCGGCATGCGTGACGTTCGCGCCTTTGTCCATCGCGAGCTTGGTCGCGGTGGTAAGTTGGCCTCCGAGCGAACCGACGATTAAGAGGCGCATATCAGTCTTCCTTGTCCTGGAACGACGCCGGCACAAGCCTCATGGCCGCGACAAGCCCGGGGGCGATGACCGTGAAGTTGGCGGTGCCATGCTTCATCATCGATCGGCCTTGATGATCTCGGTCATGGTGACGCCCAGCTTGTCCTCGACGAGAACCACTTCGCCGCGTGCCACCAAACGGTTGTTGACGTAGATATCGATCGCTTCGCCGACCTTGCGGTCGAGCTCGAGCACGGTGCCCGGGCCCATGCGCAGCAATTCGCCGATCTCCATGCGTGCGCGGCCGAGCACCGCCGAGACCTGCACCGGCACGTCGAATACCGCTTCGAGATCGGCGGCGCCGCGCGGCACCGGTTCGTTGTCCGGCACGAGCGCGCCGGCGTCGGCGACCATCTGGCCGCCATTCTCGAGGTCGGGGAGCGGTACCTTGGCGTCGTCACTCATTCTCGCGTCTCCTCAAATCCTCGATGCGCGCCGGCCATGCGCGCGGCGATGTAGCGCGCGACGGCGTCGTCGATGACGGCGAGCGTGGCCCCACGGTCACGGGTCACGCCGCCTTCGCTCCATTCGATGCGGCAGTCGCCGGTGGCGAGCGAGCCGTCGGGCTCGACCACGAGGCGGCCTTCGAAGCCGCGCGCGTGCGCAATCTCCCCGAGCTTGTCCTTGGCCGTGTCGTAGATGTCGGTTCCGATTCGCACCGCAATGTGCGGCGTTTTCACGAGTTGGCGGAAACAGTCGGTGGCGAGAGCCGAGATTTCGGCGAAGGGCTCGCGCGCGATCAATTCCGGCGCGAGCTTGTTCGCGACCGCGACCGCGACCTCGACCGCCTCGGTCTCCAGCCGCGCTTCGATCCCGGCAAGCGCGCGGTCGATGCGCGAAAGTCCATCGGCGACGAGCGCCAGCGCATCCGAGGCGCGCTGCGCCGCCTCGCCTTCCGCCTGGGCCTGGCCGGCGGAAAAGCCGTTACGATAGGCGACCGACTCGGCGTCGGCGCGCCGGCGTTCGGCCTCGACCAGGCTGATGGTCGGCTTCTCGCCGCTGGCGAAGTCCTCGTCGAACAGATATTTCGCCGTCGCTTTCATTTAATACACCAGCTCGTCGTCGCCGCGATTCTTCGAGATCAGGATCTCGCCCTTGGCGGCCATGTCCTTGGCCTTGTTGACCAGCAGCGCCTGCGCTTCGTCGACATCGCGCAGCCGCACCGGCCCGAGCGCCTGCATGTCGTCCACCAGCATCTTGGCGGCGCGGGTCGACATACAGCTGAAGAAGAACTGGCGCACCGGCTCGGACGCGCCTTTGAGGGCCAGCGCCAATTTGTCCTTGTCGATGTTGCGCAGCAGCGTCTGCGCCGAGGCGGCGTCGAGCTTGACGAGGTCGTCGAAGGTGAACATCAGCGCCTTGATGCGCTCGGCCGCGTCACGATTGGCCGTTTCAAGCGACTGGAGGAAGCGTGCTTCGGTGTGGCGGTCGAAATTGTTGAAGATTTCCGCCATCATTTCGTGGGCGTCGCGGCGGCGCTTCTGCGACAGATTGTACATGAATTCGGTGCGCAGCGTCTGTTCGACACGCTCGATCACGTCCTTCTGCACGGATTCCATGCGCAGCATTCGCGACACGACGTCGAGCGAGAGATCCTCAGGCAAAATCGAGAGTACGCGCGCGGCGTGCTCGGCGCGCAACTTCGACAACACCACGGCGACGGTCTGCGGGTATTCGTTCTTGAGATAGTTCGCCAGCACCTCTTCCTGGACGTTGGCGAGCTTCTCCCACATGTTGCGGCCGGCGGGACCGCGAATGTCGTCCATGATGCCATGCACGCGGTCCTGCGGCAGATATTGCTGGAGGAGGCGTTCGGTGGCGTCGTAATTGCCGAGCAGCGCGCCGGACGCCGACATGTGGCCGACGAATTCGAGCAGGAGCTGCTCGACCGTATCGGCCTCGATGTTGCCGAGCGACGACATCACGACGGAGATTTCGCGCAACTCGTCGTCGTCGAGCAGCGCGAACACCTTGGTGCCGAGGCGCTGGCCCAGCGCCAGCATCAGCACGGCGGCGCGCTCGGGCCCGGTGAGCTTGCGCTTGGAGGTTGCGACCTGCGGACGGCTGGCGAGCTCGGCCATCAGCCCGCCGATGTCGTCGCGGACGCCGCCGCCGCCGTCTTTGTCGCTCTTCGGTGGTGCGTAGGCGGACGGCATGGCTTAGGCGGCTTCCTCGTGCAGCCAGTTGCGGATGATCGACACGGCCTCGTGCGGATTGTTCTCCGCGAGTTCGCCGACCTTCTCGATCGATTGCGCGTGCACCTGGCCCTGCACTTTGGCGATGTCGATCATCGTCGAGGTGCGGTTGGAAATGTTGACCTGCTCGTCGGCGCCGATGATCGACACGTTCGGACCGGCGCCCGTCAGGATGGTGCCGCCTCCGTTGCCGGTGACGGTCATGCCGCCGGGTGCAATGATCGGCTGGCCCTTGGCATCGGTGATCGGCTGGCCGCGCGAATCGACGAGGATGGCGCTCGCGCCGATGCCGGCGGCAACGCCGCGTCCGGCATTGGCGCCTTCGGGTGTCACGATGCGGCGGACCAGCGGCCGCACCACCATCAGCACCACGACGAAGCCGAGCAGCATCATGACGCCGGTCTCGGCGCCGCGCATGATGTCGTCCTTGGTGAACTGCAGGTAGCTCATCCAGCCGGTCGGCTGGCTGATCGGCTGCGGTGTCGGCTCTGCAAAGCGGAGGTTGACGACCTCGAGCTGGTCGCCGCGCTTGGCGTCGAAGCCGATCGCCGTGCGGACCAGCGCGGCGATGCGGTCGATCTCCTCCTTGGAGCGCGGCTGATAGACCATCTCGCCCTTGGCGTCCTTGCTATAGATGCCGTCGACCAGCACGGCGGCTGAGACGCGGCTGATGCGGCCGGCCTCGGTCACCTCGGTCTTGGTCGTGCGCGAGATCTCGTAATTGACGATTTCCTCGGTCTTGCGGCTGTTGTCGCTCTTGCCGCCGCCGTTGTTGCTATTTCCGTTCCCACCTGAACCCGGCAGCTCGTTGGCCACCGATACCGGCCCGCCCGCGCTGTCGGGCGTGCCCGTCTGCTCCTCGCGCGTCTGGCTCGACCGCACGACGCGGCCGTCAGGGTCGTATTTGTCAGTGGTCTGCGTGATCCGGTTGAGATCGAAATCGGCGGTGATCTGCACGCGCGCATGGCCGGGGCCGACGACGGAGTTGACGATGGTCTCGACCTCGTGCCGCAGCCGGTTCTCGTAGGCGAGCTTGCGTTCGTCTCCATTGCCGCCGCCGAACGGATTGTCTGAGCCGGCGCCGTCGGCCAGGAGGTGGCCGGTTTCATCGACCACCGAGATGCGGTCGGGCTTGAGCCCGTTGACGGCGCTCGCGACGAGATGGCGGATGGCACGCACCTGCTGCGGCTCGAGCTCGCCGCGCACCTTCAACACGATGGAGGCGGAGGCTTCGATTTTGTCGCGCGAGAAGAGCGGCCGGTCTGGCAGAACGAGATGCACGCGTGCCGCCTCGACTCGGTCGAGGGCGCGAATGGTGCGCGCAAGCTCCCCCTCGAGCGCGCGCAGCTTGTTGATGTTCTGGATAAAGGTGGTGGCGCCGAGCGCGTCCGACTTGTCGAAGATCTCGTAGCCGACGCCGCCGCCTTTGGGCAGGCCGCTCTCGGCGAGCTTCATGCGCAGCCGGCCGACCTTCTCCTGCGGTACCAGAATCGTGGTGCCGTTGCCCTTGATCTCGTAGACGACCGCCTGGCGGTCGAGGTCCTTGGCGATCGACGCGGAATCATCGAGCGACAGGTCGGTGAACAACGGCACCATCTGCGGTGTCGTCATCCGGATCATGAGGAACGAGAAGAAGCCGATAAGCGAGAGCGTCACTGCCGCCATGGCGGCCAGACGCGCGGCGCCCAGCGACTTCACGAAACCAAAAAAGCCTTGCACTGGCGGTTCTTCCCACGGGGTGGCGCGACGTGCTTTGCGCCTTGCCCGGCAAGATTTGCCCAGTTCATGGTTAGCGTTCGGTTAATGGAGCGCTTAACGCATGGTCCGCCAAACACCCGGCGGTATTCCCATCAGGCGGCGGAAGCGACGGTTGAAGGTCGATAGGTCGTTGAACCCGCAATCATAGGCGATGTCGGTGATCGCCTCGGCGCCGCGCCGCAGACGCAGCGCAGCGCGGTGCAGCCGCATGCGCAGGATGAACTGGTGCGGCGTCACGCCCGCGACCTGCCGAAAGATGCGCAGGAAGTGAAAGGGGCTCGTTCCGGCGTCGCGGGCGAGAGTGCTCAGAGTCAGTGACGCCTGCGGCGCTTCTTCTATCCGCCGCAACGCCGTGGTGACGCGCTTCTCGTCGCGCGCGTTCGCCGGCGCGCGGTTCGTCCGGCGCCCGCGCTGCAGAGCTATGACCGCGCCGATGAAACGCAGTCCCACTTCCTCCAGCGCGCCGGCATCTTGGTCGTCGCGCGCGGCCTCCGCCTCGGCGACGAGTGGCGTCAGCTCGGGCAAGGCCGGGAGGCCGGCGCGCCCGAAGGCGGCATCGCGCTCGCCGGGCACGTCGGCAACGGCTGCCTCGAAGAAATCGGGGGCGTAATGGAAAGCGAGGCAGTGATCGCCGCGCGCGTGCGCGTGTCCGCATTCGAAGCAGGCGCCGGCGTTACCAAGCAGGAGGCTGCCGGGCGCTAGAGCGGTTCACACTTTAATTGAATCGAACGGGATTCCCCTGAGGGGCGGTTTGTGATTCAAGATGCTGGCTGGTTAAGGAGGCCAGCATCTGATGACCCGACCTCTTTCCAACGATCTGCGTGAGCGCGTAGTGGC
>DATCFB010000188.1:0-9848 GCA_036509755.1 Pseudolabrys sp.
GCCGAGGAGATCGTGATCTGGACGTCGCCGCTGGTCGGCCTGGTCAAGCTGTCCGACAAGTTCACCACCGGCTCGTCGATCATGCCGCAGAAGCGCAATCCGGACGCCGCCGAGCTGGTGCGCGGCAAGACCGGCCGCGTCGTCGGCGCGCTCACCGCCATCCTGATCGTGATGAAGGGCCTGCCGCTCGCCTATGCCAAGGACATGCAGGAGGACAAGGAAGGTTGCATGGACGCGCTGTCTTCGCTGTCTTTGTCGATAGCGGCGATCGCCGGCATGGTTACGGATCTTATGCCTGACGTCGCGAAGATGAAGAAGGCGGCGGCGGAGGGCTACGCCACCGCCACCGATCTCGCGGACTGGCTGGTGCGCACGCTGAAACTGCCATTTCGCGACGCCCATCACGTCACTGGCCGTATCGTCGCGCTGGCGGCGGAAAAAGGCGCTCCCCTGCACCGGCTCACCCTCGCCGACATGCTGGCGATCGAGCCGCGAATCACCGACGACGTTTTCAACGTCCTTTCGGTGACCAATTCTGTGAAGAGCCGTGTCAGCTACGGCGGCACCACGCCGAAAAACGTGCGAACGCAGGCCAACAAATGGCTGCGCAAGCTCGAAAAGGGGAAATCCTGACTTCGCCTCGTTTGCCGACTTTGCTATGGTGGCCGCGCCCTTTAGGGGAGATCGCTTCTTGAGCCGTTTTGTCGATCGTTCGATGCTCCGCCTGGCTGCGGCCGGCGCGCTGATCGCGTGCCTGGCGCTGGCCGGCTGCGGCCGCAAGGGTCCGCTCGATCCGCCGCCCGGCGCGGCTCTCACCGGCGAGCCGCAGCCGCAGCAGTCGGGCCTGCTCACGCCGATGGTGTCGCCGATCGGCAGCGGCGGCGGTGGCACGGCCTCATCGGCGGAGCCCGGAATCGGCTCCGACGGCCGGCCAGTGGCGCCAAAAGGGCCGAAGCGGCCCTTCGTGCTCGACGGCCTGCTCAACTAGACTGAACGCCGATGCATCATTTCGATTATCGCGCCGGCGTTCTGTGCGCCGAGGCGGTCAGCCTCGACGCGCTCGCGGCCAAGGTCGGCACGCCGTTCTATTGCTATTCGACCGCGACGCTGACGCGACACTACAAGGTGTTCGCGGGCGCCTTTGCCGACGTCGACGCGCTCGTCTGCTACGCCATGAAGGCGAATTCCAACCAGGCGGTGCTGCGCACCTTGGCGCTGCTCGGCTCTGGCGCCGACGTCGTCTCTGGCGGAGAATTGAAGCGCGCCCGCGCCGCCGGCATTCCAGCCGACAAGATCATGTTTTCCGGCGTCGGCAAGACGGCGCAGGAGCTGGCGCTCGCGGTCGATGAAGGCATCCTCTGCATCAACGTGGAGTCGGAGCCGGAGCTGGCGCTGCTGTCGGAAATCGCCGCGGCTAAGGGTGCGCGCGCACACGTGTCGGTGCGCGTCAATCCTGACATCGACGCCAAGACGCATCACAAGATCGCCACCGGCAAGGCCGAGAACAAGTTCGGCATTCCGATCAGCCGTGCACGCCAAGTCTATGCGCAAGCGGCAAAGCTGCCGGGCCTCGCGGTCGCCGGCGTCGATATGCATATCGGCAGTCAGATCACCGATCTCGATCCGTTTGGCAACGCGTTCACGCTACTCGCCGAATTCGTGCGCGAATTGCGCGGCGACGGCCACACGATCAGCCATGTGGATCTCGGCGGCGGCCTCGGCATTCCCTATCGCGAGGACAATGAGCCGCCGCCGTCGCCCGACGCCTATGCCGCGGTGGTCAAGAAGGCGACGCGCGATCTCAATTGCCGCCTCATCTTCGAGCCGGGGCGGCTGATTATCGGCAATGCGGGCATTCTCGTCACCCGCGTGAATTTCGTGAAACACGGCGACATCAAGAACTTCGTGATCGTCGACGCCGGCATGAACGACCTCATCCGCCCGACCTTGTACGAGGCCTATCACGCGATCCTGCCGGTCAAGGAGCGCGCGGGCGGCAAGCGTATCCGCGCCGACGTGGTCGGGCCGGTGTGCGAGAGCGGGGATTTCCTTGCAAAAGATCGTGATCTTGCCGAGCCCGCTCCGGGCGATCTCCTGGCCGTGATGTCGGCGGGCGCTTACGGCGCGGTGCAGGCCGGCACCTATAATACGCGGGCTTTGGTGCCGGAGGTGCTGGTCAACGGCACCGATTGGGCATTGATCCGCCCGCGCGTCGAGGTCGAGGAATTGATCGCCCTCGACCGCCTCCCGCCCTGGCTCTAACGCCGGTTCCTACGCCATTAATCCGACCTAATGGCCTGCGCTCCTGATCTGCGGCCCGCACGCGGATGCCTGCGTGGTCGCGGAAAGACTCGCGTGTTACCGTGTTGACAGAGTCCCAGAGGCCGACGGAGCCCTGTGATTGGATAACTTCGACGAGCACTCCACCGATCGCGACGTCCTGACCCGGCTGCACCTTGCCCGCGCGGTGAAGCGCGCCCGCGGCAGCCTGCTGTGGGAGCGGCTGTGGCCGGCGCTTGCCACGCTCGCGACCGCGCTCGGGCTGTTCCTGGCGCTGTCCTGGGCCGGCCTGTGGATGGTGCTGCCGCCGATCGCACGGGCAGCGGGCCTTGTCCTCTTCCTGCTCATGACGGCGGTGGCGGCGATCCCGCTATTCCGTGTACGGCTGCCGCGCGATGCCGAGGCGCTGCGCCGCCTCGACCGCGTCAGCGGCGAGAAGCACCGGCCGGCAACCGCCGTCACCGACGAGATCGCCGCCAACAGTCACGATTCGGTATCGCAGGCGCTGTGGCGGGCCCATGTCGAGCGCGCGCTGCTGTCCGCGAAAAGGCTCAGGGCCGGCTGGCCGTCGCCGCGGCTGTCGCTGCGCGATCCGATCGCGTTGCGCGCGCTGATACTGATCCTCGTCGTCACGACGTTCATCTCGGCCGGCGGCGAACGCTGGAAGCGGGTCGCCGCTGCGTTCGATTGGCACGGTGTCGTAGCGCCGGCGAACTTCCGCATCGACGCCTGGGTCAATCCGCCGGCCTATACCGGCCGTCCGCCGATCATGCTCACCGGCCAGCGGAACGGCGACGCGAAGGCAGCGGCGAGAGCGCCGATCTCCGTACCCTCCGGCAGCCAGCTGATCGTGCGCGCCACCGGCAATGTGCACCTCGAACTCGCCCGCAACGGTGGCCTCGAAGAGTCGAAAGACGCCGAAAAGACGCCGCTACCCGGCGGCACCGAGGAGCACCGCCTCGTCATCAAGGGCGACGGCACCGCCTCGGTGCACGGCGTGCTCGGCAGCGAACATGCCTGGAGCTTCAAGGCGATCCCCGACCGCGTGCCGACCATCGTGCTCACCAAGAATCCGGAGCGGCAGGCGCGCGGCGCGCTGCGGCTCGACTACAAGGTGGACGACGACTACGGCGTCGTCGAAGGCAAGGCCATCTTCGCGCTCAACGACGCTGAGCCAGCCGGCAAGCATCCGCTCTATGGGGCGCCGGATTTCCCGCTGACGCTGCCGCAATTGCGCACGCGCTCCGGCGCGGCGCAGACGACGCGCGATCTGTCCGACAATCCCTGGGCCGGCGCTGAGGTCACCGTTACGCTCACCGCCAAGGACGAAGCCGGCAATGTCGGCCAGAGCGAGCCGCGCGAGTTGACGTTGCCGCAGCGCATCTTCGTCAAGCCGCTCGCCCGCGCGCTGATCGAGCAGCGCCGCAATCTCGCGCTTGATGCCGGCGCCAAGCCGGTCGTGCTCACCGCGCTCGACGCGCTGACGTTGGCGCCGGAGAAATTCACGCCCGAGGCCGGCGTCTATCTGGGCCTGCGCTCGATCTATTTCGAGCTCGATGGCGCCAAGACGGACGATCAACTGCGGGCCGTCGTGGCGCGGCTGTGGGACATGGCGCTCCAGATCGAGAACGGCAATGTCAGCCAGGCCGAGCAGGCGCTGCGCCAGGCGCAGGAAAATCTCCGTCAGGCACTCGAGCGCGGTGCGTCGGATGAGGAAATCCAGAAGCTGATGCAGGATCTGCGCGCCGCCATGGACAAATTCATGCAGGCGCTTGCCGACGAGATGCGAAAAAGCCCGCAGCAGCTCGCGCGGCCGCTCGACCGCAATACGCGCACGCTGACGCAACGCGACTTGAACAGCATGCTCGACCGACTGGAGAACCTCGCCCGTTCTGGCAACCGCGAGGCGGCTCAGCAATTGCTCAATCAATTGCAGTCGATGCTCGAGAATTTGCAGATGGCGCGTCCCGGCGCTTCGCCCAACCAGGGCGACGACGAGATGAACCAGGCGCTCGACGAGTTGGGCGACATGATCCGCAAGCAGCAGCAACTGCGCGACCGGACCTACAAGCAGGGCCAAGATTCGCGGCACGACCGCCAACTCGGCGGCCGGAAGCCTAAGATGGGCGACCTGCAACAGGACCAGCAGGCCCTGAAGGACCGCATGAGCAAACTGCTGGAGCAGCTACGCAAGCGAGGGCTCGGTCAGCAACAGGGTCAAAAGGGTCAGCGCGGCCAGCAAGGTCAGCATGGGCAAGGCCAGCAAGGTGGCGAGGAGATGGGCCAACTCGGCGACGCCGGCGAGGCGATGGGCGAGGCCGAGGGCCAACTCGGCGAGGGTGATCCGGACAATGCCGTCGACAGCCAGGGCCGCGCGCTCGAGGCCATGCGCAAAGGCGCCCAAGGGCTGGCGCAGCAGATGCAGCAGGGGCAGGGCCAAATAGGCCAGGGTCCGAACGGGCAGCCGAACCCGAATGGGCGGCAGCGGGCGAATTCCGATACCGATCCGCTCGGCCGGCCCTTGCGCGGCCGTGGCTACGACAACGATTCGACCGTAAAGGTCCCGGGCGAGATCGACGCCCAGCGCGCCCGCCGCATCCTGGAAGAGCTACGCAAGAGGTATGGCGAATCCAACCGGCCGCAGCTCGAACTCGACTACATCGAGCGTCTGCTCAAGGGGGACTGACCCGCGCGGTCCGCGCGTCCGCCCCTCGGGTGGAACTTTGGCGCGCAGGACCTGTTAGGCTCGCGCGCGGGCGCAACCGGTCCGACAGGCGGGAGCAAGCCATGACGATGTCCAATCAATCCACCTCGCTGGGCGAGACGGTAGGCCGTTCGATGCGCCACCATTGGCTGTTGTTCGTCATCGAGGGCATCGTCCTGCTGATCCTCGGTGCGCTCGCGATCGTCGTGCCGCCGCTCGCCACGCTGGGGGTCACGATTTTCCTCGGCTGGCTGTTCCTGATCAGCGGCGTCGTCGGCCTCGTGATGACCTTCATGGCGCGCGGCGCGCCCGGCTTCTGGTGGTCGCTGCTGTCAGGCGTGCTCGGCATCGTCGCCGGGCTCGTGCTGCTGGTCTGGCCCTTGACCGGCGCGGTGTCGCTGACGCTGGTGGTGACGGCCTTCTTCATCGTCGAGGGCGTCGCCTCGATCATGTACGGGCTCGAGCATCGGCGCGAACTCTCCGGCCGCTGGGCTTGGATGCTGGCAAGCGGCATCGTCGACCTGATCCTCGCCGCGATCATTCTCACCGGTTTGCCGGGCAGCGCGTTGTGGGCGATCGGGCTGCTCGTCGGCATCAACATGATCTTCGGCGGCGCCTCGCTGATCGGTCTCGGGCTCGCCGCGCGCAGCGTTTAGAGCAGATTCCCATTATTTGAAGTCGCATCCGGCGTGGGCAAAGAAGTTCGCGCACTCAGCGGGCTGGACTCTTGTGATGGCTTAGCGGCGGTAGTTTCGAGGGCATCGAAGCTTCGGGCGCCGGCGGCACGCACGATCGCTTGAGTTTGGCGAAGGCATTCTCGATCGGATTGAGGTCGAGGCTGTAGGGCGGCAAATAAAGCGGTCGTTCGAAGCCGTCGAGTTCGCGACGCTGGAGCCGGGTTAGCGTTATGATGAAGGGTGGAGCTCTGGTCTAAGACAGATCTCACCATGCCTTGGGAAGGGCGACAACGCGACGAAGCAAACCGCGGGCGGCGCGTTGTTGGCATTCAAGAGCGTTGTTGTAGTCTCAAAGACTCGCCAAAACGTCCGCAGTTGTTCTCACAAGGCCGAGGCGCGGAAGTGTTTTGGTCACCGTGAATGCGTGTTCCTCAGCAGACATCGCGGACATCGCATCTTCAGCAAAGATTTGATTGTATCCGTATTCATAAGCGAACCGGGCAGTGCTTTCGATGCTTATGTTCGTAGCTATGCCGCAAAGAACGATGGTCGTTATTCCGCGTCTTCGACATTCCAGGTCAAGTTCGGTACCGTAAAAAGCGCCCCATTGGCGCTTGGTGATCACTAGATCACCTTCTTCCGGTCCGAGCTCGGGAACGATCTCTGCCCAGTCGGGGGAAAACGCTTGGGCGGGCCACGCGGCATCCGCGACAGGGCGCAAAGCATCTTTTCCGTCCGGGGAGGACGTTACGCGCACCAAGAACACCGGCATTTTTCTTCTTCTGAAAGCCGCGGCAAGTCTCGCTGCATTTTCGACCACGACCTTGGAAGCGCGTGGGGCCGTTTGCCGGCCAACGATACCCTTTTGGAGATCGCTGATGACCAGCGCCGTCGTTGATCCGTCAATGGATAACATTGCGCTCATAATTCTATGAATCTCCCGTTCCTTTACCACGCGATCATCTGCATCACTACATTACACAAACGACTCGGTATCGGGGCGGGGAAGTTCGACGCCGCTGAGGGTTGCTGCCCGCATGGCAGGTTTGCGAGAAAGATGTATCTTAAGCGGCTTTTTAGGATGTGGCGCTCGGCCATGAGCTTCGCCATCCCGCGAACGTTCTTTCTCACTCGTCCTGCGCAGGACGAGTGAGAAACTTCTGTTTTGGCGATCAAATGCTAGCTAGCGCCAGGCTCAGGTCGGCATCTCGCCAAGGGTCACGGCAACGGTGCGATCGCGTCCGTTCCGCAGCACCGTAAGCGTGGCCTGACGCTTCGACGCCATCATGCCGATGGTCCGAGCGAACTCACCCGGATCCGTGACGGACTTGCCGTCCACTGCGGTCACGACATCGCCCGCTTTCAGGCCGGCGCGTGCCGCCGCACCGGCTTTTTGAGCGGAATCGATGATGACACCCTGCGTGATATGGATGCCCATACTGTCCGCGAGGTCGGGGGTCAGCGCCTGGACCTGCACGCCGAGATAGCCGTGATCGACGTGGCCGTGCGCTTTGAGCTGGGCGATCACCTGGCGGGCCGTATCGCTGGGGATATCGAAACCGATGCCGACCGATCCGCCCGATGGCGAGAAGATCGCCGTGTTCACGCCGACGACGTCTCCGGCCGAATCGAAGGCGGGGCCGCCCGAGTTGCCTTTGTTGATTGGCGCGTCGATCTGGAGATACTTGTCGTAGGTATCCGTACCGATGTCGCGGCCCTGCGCCGAGACGATGCCGGCAGTCACCGTCTCCGAAAGTCCGTACGGATTGCCGACGGCGACCACCCAGTCTCCGACGCGCGGCGGTGCCTTGGCGAATTTCACGTAGGGCGCGTCGTGGATGTCGACTTTCAGCAGCGCGAGATCGGTCTTCGGATCGGTACCGACCACCTTGGCCTTGTAAGAATGCCCGTTTGCGAGGGTCACGCGGACGGAGTTCGCATGGGCGACGACGTGATTGTTGGTGACGATGTATCCGTCCGAAGAGATGAAGAAGCCGGAGCCGAGACCGAGGATCGTCTGGTTCGCGGATGGGGTGATGCCGTCCGCGCTCAGGGATTGAAGATTTGCCTTATCGGGGGCGATTGTGACCCTGACGCTGACCACGGCCGGCTTCGCTTTCGCAACGAGATCGGCGAAGCTGGCCGGCGCATCGGCTCTTGCCGCATGAGCCGACGCCGAAGCCGGCGTTGCGGGAGACGCGCTCCTGGCGCTGACGCCGATTGCGCCACCGGCGATGACAATGGCTGCCGCCGATCCCAAGAGAACCATGCGCCAACGGGACACAGACGATGCTTGCATTGCCGACCTCCGGATTGGATGGCTTGTTCGCCATATCAACGCCGTTCATCGGCAAAATCGCCTTACCGGAGCCTTACGGGCGGATTGCATTTTCGCAATTTGGCTGCTGGTCTGTCATGGGGCCGCATGGCCGCGGTGGGCGATCACGCCGGCGTGACTGCTTGCGTGAGCGTCAGCCGCCAGACCGTCTCCGGTCGTCGATACCCGCGAGCTTCCTTGCCCGCGCCTTCTTGTCCTCGATGGCCATGCCGCGCGCGATCTGGATGCGCTGCGCCTGCGGCGACCCGGCGCCGTGCAGGCTCTCGGTCAAATAGCCGACGGCGTTGCGGCCGATGGTCATGTTCTCAATTAGCCGCAGCACGCGCATGCGGTCGACCGTGTCGATGCCGCTCCTGCCTTGCAGGAATTTGCGGATCAGCGGTCCGATCTCGTTGTTCTGGAGGTCCTTCTCCGACGGCATGGTGACGACGAGGCCACCGGCGATGTCCTGGGCCAGTCGCGCGATCTCGAAGGGAAAGCGCGTGACGTTGTGCTTGGCGACGTTGGACAGCATCTCGTCGTTCAGATAGGCGCCGGACGCCATCGGCTTGGCGCGGTAGGCGCCCGCCATGCAGCTCGAATAGATGGTCTCGTTGAGATGCGTCATCTCGACGAGCTTATCCTTGATGTGCGAGACGGCCTCGACGCCGTTGTGCGAGGCTGCTTCCGCGGCGGCGCCGATCAGAACATCGCCGAGGCCGGTTTTGCAGACATATGACGAGCGGTGATAGGTGGTGAAACGCTCGACCAAGGTCGCGGCGTATTGCCATTCGCCGTCCATGAAGACGTGCTCGTGCGGGATGAACACGTTGTCGAAGACGATCAGCGCCTCCTGGCCGGCGAACTGCGCGTTGCCGGCGTCGAGCGGCCCGCCGTCGACGCCGCGCGTGTCGTTGGTCTGGCGGCCGACGACATAGGTTAGCCCCGGTGCATCGACGCGCAGCGCGCCGACGAAGGACCAATCCTTGTCGGCCTCGGTCATGCGCATGGTCGGCATCACGATCAGCCAATGCGAATTGACCGCGCCGGTCTGATGCATCTTGGCGCCGGAAACATGAATTCCATCGGCGTCGCGCTTGACGATGCGCAGGAACAGGTCGGGGTCCGACTGCCGGTGCGGCGGCTTGGAGCGGTCGCCTTTGGGATCGGTCATGGCGCCGCCGATGACGACGTTGGCGGCCTGCGCCTTCTTCAGAAAGCCCAGGAAGCGCTTGTGATAGTCGGTGCCGATCTCGGCATCGATGTCGAAGGTCACCGAATGGCAGGCGCCGATCGCGTCGAGCCCGACGCAGCGCTGGAAGCAGGTGCCAGTGCGGCGGCCCAGTTCGCGCTGCATCTCGTGCTTGGCGACGAGCTCGTCCGGCCCGGTCGGCACATGCAGGAAACGGTTGGTCCGGATCCCGGCGATGGGCGTGTGGACGCTGCCGACATCCGGATGCTCGCTGGCGAGGCGGTAGGTCTCGGCCATCGCGTTGATCGACGGGAAGATCACCGGGTTATCGACCGGCTCCGGCACGCGCTCGCCCATGAAGAACACGTTCATGCGCCTGCCTCGCAGGGAAGCGATGTAGTCGTCTGCGTTGGCGATGGGGCGGGCGAAATCGGCCCAGAGGGCATCGATATCGGACATGCCGGTCTCCACGAGGTGCTGACGAGGCATATTGCGCCGATCGGGCAGGGCTGCAATCCGAATAGGCGGAGCGCGCAGAACGGCCCTGCGGCGGGCCTTTTGCCTTGATTATGTCGCGGGAATTGCATCTGAATCCCGGCTCGGAACCGGTTCCGGCAGACCCGAACCAATCGGGCTGCCGGACATTAGGGTAGGAACCCGCAAGGCCTGATCGGACCC
>DATCFB010000189.1:0-6156 GCA_036509755.1 Pseudolabrys sp.
GAATGTCACGGTCGGGCGCAAATGCCGGACAGTGCCAGTCGAGGCCGTGGTGCGCGGTTACATCACTGGTGTCACCGACACGTCGCTGTGGACGCATTACGCCAAGGGTAAGCGCGACTTCGGCAATTTTCGCTTGCCCGAGGGCTTGAAGAAGAACGAGAAGCTGCGCGAGCCGGTGTTTACGCCTTCGACCAAGGAGGAGGCGCACGACCGGCCGATGAGCCCGCAGGAATTGGTCGCGGAAAGCATCGTGTCGCGTGAGACGATCGAGGCTATCGAGCATACGGCCATCGCGCTTTATCGCCGCGGCGCCGAGATCGCCGCCAAGCGCGGCCTCATTCTGGTCGACACCAAATACGAGTTCGGCACCGACGAGAGGGGCAGGCTCGTGCTGATCGACGAGATCCACACCCCCGATTCCTCGCGTTATTGGCAATTCGAGACCTATCGCGCCCGCTTCGACAAGGGCGAGGAGCCGGAATACTTCGACAAGGAATTCCTGCGGCTGTGGTTCAAGCACAACTGCGACCCCTACAACGACGCGGTGCTGCCGCCGGCGCCGCAGGAGCTCATCGAGGAATTGTCGCGCCGCTACATCAGGATGTACGAGCAGATCACCGGCAAACCGTTCAAGCCAGGCGAGGAGCCGATCGCCTCACGGATCGCCCGCAATCTCAAGCCGTACGCGCTCGAGCCGTCGCGCTAAAATCGGCGCGATGATTCGCGCGCAGACGCTCGCCCTTCTCATTGCCGCCCTGCCGCTGGTCGCAGCGACGCCGGCGCGGGCCGACCTGACGCTCTGTAATCGCACCAGCTACCGTATGCGGACCGCGATCGGGATCGAGCACCGCGCCAATGTCGAGACGCGCGGCTGGTTCAGGGTCGATCCCGGCGAGTGCCGCAAGGTGGTCGAAGGGCCGCTCGATGCCGACATGACCTATGTTCGCGCACGCCCACCGGCGGTCTACGGGCCCGCGCCGCTACCGCAAAATGGCGAAGCTGAGTTTTGCGTGCGCGACGACGAATTCGAGTTTCCGGATGGACGCGGCTGTCCTCTCGCCGAACAGGCGCATTTCGCGGCAGCGAAACCTTCCGACTCCGACAAAGGACCGACGATCAATCTCGCCGAGAAGGCGGGCTATGACAACGTGCAGGCACGGCTTGCCGGCATCCAGCGCCTTCTGACCATCGCCGGCTATGATGCGAGTCCGATCGACGGCGTCGACGGCGCCAAGACGCAAGCGGCGCTCGCCAAATTTCTACGCGAACACAAGCTGACTCCCGAGGCGCTTTCCCGTCCGCATTTTTTTGACAGCTTGATCGCTGCGGCACTGCATCCGCAGGACCACGGCTTCATCTGGTGCAATGATAGCCGCCATGCCGTGATGGCCGCCGTCGGCACCGTCGAGATGGGCGCGATCGTCACCCGCGGCTGGTATCGCATCGCATCGGGTCAATGCCTGAGGCCAGACGTGAGCGTCGATGCGCAGCGGTTCTACAGTTACGCCGAAGCGGTCGATGCCGACGGCCGCGCCATCCGGCGCGGCGACACCACACTCGCCTGGGGCGGCAATGTCGCCTTGTGCACGCGCGACGCCCGCTTCGAGTTCTCCAACCAGAAGGACTGCGCTGCGCGTGGCTTGAATTCGGCAGGATTTGCGGTCATCGATCTCAGTACGCAACCGGCGACTACCATCCGCTTCAAGGAACCATGATTGTGAAAGCTTCGTCTGCCGCGCCGCGCGGCTTTAGCCGCGTCGAGACGTGGGTGTTCGATCTCGACAACACGCTTTATCCGCATCATCTCAATCTCTGGCAGCAGGTGGACGAGCGCATTCGCACCTACGTCTCGAACTTCCTCAAGGTGTCAAAGGAGGAGGCGTTCCGGGTGCAGAAGGACTACTACAAGCGCTATGGCACGACGATGCGCGGGCTGATGGCGGAACACGGCCTCGAGCCGGACGACTATCTCGAATTCGTGCACGAGATCGATCACTCGCCACTGACACCGAATCCCGCACTTGGTGCCGCGCTCGAGCGGTTGCCCGGCCGCAAGCTCATCCTGACGAACGGCACGCGCAAGCACGCCGAGAACGTGATGCGTCGGCTCGATGTGCACCGCCATTTCGACGACGTGTTCGACATCGCCGCGGCCGATCTCGATCCGAAGCCGATGCCGCGCGTCTACGAACGCTTCCTCGCTCGACACGATGTCGATCCGCACAAGGCGGCAATGTTCGAAGACCTTGCTCGCAATCTGGAGACGCCACACGCGATGGGCATGGCGACCATATTGGTCGTGCCGGAAAGGCAGCGCGAAGTGTTCCGCGAGCAGTGGGAACTCGAGGGCCGCGCCGCCCCCCATGTCGACTACGTCACTGAAAATCTGGTCGGTTTCATTGAAGAAGTGCTCACCGCATTAAGGCTATAGGCGGGGTCGTCTTATGCTGCGCTGCAAGAATATATTTGGAATATATTCGGAGTGTATACATAATAATAGACTTGACCCCTTCCCCTCCCGATACGCTAATGAACGCACAAGCGGGGCGGCCTTGTGCTGGTTTTACGTAATGCGGTCGAGCGTTGCTCGGCGTCCGAGGCGTGAGTTCGCGACAATTGCTCTCGCGTTCCTCAAGCCCGGCGGGAACTCCAATTCCGATGGATTGTCGCCTGAAGTCAGGCGACTTGGCGCGGCGGAGCCGGCTTTTCTCCGCTCGACAACCAAGAACATCCATGCGGCGTTTCCAGCACAGCGCCCCACAAGAAACGAAAACGGAACCCGAGGAGAGTATCAATGGCCAATAGTGCCATCGGAACGACGCATTCACTAAACCGCGAACGCTGGACGCAGCTCATCGGCGGCGTCATCTGCATGATCATGATCGCCAACCTGCAATATGGTTGGACGCTGTTCGTACACCCGATTGCCGCCAGACACGGCTGGTCGATCGCGGCGATTCAGGTCGCCTTCAGCGTCTTCGTAGCACTTGAGACTTGGCTCACACCGCTCGAAGGCTGGCTGGTCGACAGGATGGGACCGCACAAGGGCCCGAAATTGATGGTCGCTTTCGGCGGCATAACCATCGCCGCCGGCTGGATTGTGAACTCCTACGCCAATTCACTTGAGATGCTCTATCTCGGCGCGGTGCTCGCCGGCACCGGGGGCGGCGCCGTCTACGCGACTTGCGTCGGCCAGGCGGTGAAGTGGTTTCCCGATCGCCGCGGCCTCGCCGTGGGCATTACCGCCGCGGGTTTCGGCGCCGGCGCGGCTCTCACCGTCGTGCCGATCCGCGAGATGATCGCCAGCGCCGGTTACGAGAGTACCTTCTTCTGGTTCGGCCTCGGCCAAGGCGCCATCGTCTTCATGCTGGCGTGGCTCCTGCGCGCGCCCGACCCGGGCGAACTCGCCGAGACCGCTCCGCCGAAGGTCGTCGTCTCGGCGCGCAGCTTCACGCCGGGCGAAGTGCTGAAGGCGCCGGTCTTCTGGATCCTCTACATCATGTTCGTCATCGTCGCGGCAAGCGGACTGATGGCGACGGCACAGGTCGCGCTCATCGCGCGTGACTACAACATCGCCAACATCGCGATCATCGGCGGCGCAACAGCGCTCTCGGTCGCGTTGATCGTCGACAGTGTGTGCAACGGGCTTGCCCGCCCGCTGTTCGGCTGGGTGTCCGACAACATCGGCCGCGAGTATACGATGGCGATCGCGTTCGCACTCGGCGCGGTCTCGTACTGGTTGCTGGGCTCGGCCGGTGGCTCGCCATGGGCCTTCGTCGTGTTCGCGGCGCTGATCTTCCTCACCTGGGGCGAGATCTACAGCCTGTTCCCGTCGACCTGCACCGACAGCTTCGGAACGAAGTTCGCGACCGTGAACCTAAGCCTGCTCTACACCGCGAAGGGCGCCGCGGCGTTCCTCGTGCCGGTCGCAAACATGATCAAGAGCGCAACCGGAAGCTGGCACCTGGTGTTCGTGATCACCGCGATTATGAACGTCATCGTGGTGGCGCTGGCGCTGTTCGTGCTCAAGCCGATGCGCGCCCGTGCCACCACGCAGGAGGAGAACAAGTTCGCTCATGCGGTCTGATCGCTGCCGATCCGAACGACAAAAGGCCGTGGACATCAAGCCGCGGCTTTTTTTGGGCATTGGTCGGACGAGCGCCTGCGGCGAATTCAGGCCGGGGTGACATAACTCGTGCCGCCAACAGGCTGCCGCAGACCGGCGCAACTTGACATCCCTCGTCCCGCCTCCGACAAAACGCCCGCAACAAGGGCCGGAACAGTTATGACCGACGCGACGCTCGCCAAGACCATCGACGATGCTTTCGACGACCGCGAACAGGTCAGCGCCTCGACCACGGGAGCGGTGCGCGAGTCGGTCGAGACCGCGCTCGCTCTGCTCGATGCCGGCAAGGCGCGCGTCGCCGAGCGGCAGGCGGGCGGCCAATGGCATGTCAATCAGTGGCTGAAGAAGGCGGTGCTGCTCTCCTTTCGCCTCAACGACATGAGCGTCATTGCCGGCGGTCCCGGCAAGGCCGTGTGGTGGGACAAGGTGCCGTCGAAGTTCGACGGCTGGAGCGATGCGCAATTTCGTAGTGCCGGCTTCCGCGCCGTGCCGGGGGCAGTGGTGCGCCGCTCGGCCTTCATCGCGCCAAACGTCGTGCTGATGCCATCCTTTGTCAATCTCGGCGCTTATGTCGACACCGGCACGATGGTCGACACCTGGGCGACGGTCGGCTCCTGCGCGCAGATCGGCAAGCACTGCCATCTTTCCGGCGGTGTCGGCATTGGCGGCGTGCTCGAGCCCTTACAAGCTGGCCCGGTCGTGATCGAGGACAACTGCTTCATCGGCGCGCGCTCGGAAGTTGTCGAGGGTGTCGTCGTGCGTGAAGGCTCGGTGCTCGGCATGGGCGTCTATATCGGCATGTCGACCAAGATCGTCGATCGCGAGAGCGGCAAGGTGATGTATGGCGAAGTGCCGCCCTATTCCGTGGTCGTGTCCGGTACGATGCCGGGGAAGCCGCTGCCGAATGGCGAGCCGGGGCCAAACCTCTATTGCGCCGTCATCGTCAAGCGCGTTGACGAGAAGACACGCTCGAAGACGAGCATCAACGACCTGTTGCGCGACTGATCTTATCTGGCTGTCCCGCGGCATATTGACAACTCTGCAGTAACCGCGCGACTCTCCATCCTACCAGACCGGGGGACGGGCATGTCGCAACAATCGAATACGCGCGTGCAGGGCGTCAGCAACGATGCCCGCGCGATGATGATGTATGAAGCCAACAAGAAGTCGGTCGTAGTCGCTTATCTTTTTTGGTTCTTTCTGGGCATGCTCGGCGCCCATCGCTTCTATTTCGGCAAGAATGGTAGCGCGATTGTGCAGCTCATCCTGACAGTCACAATGATCGGAGCGGTCGTCACGTTCGTTTGGATCATTATCGATGCCTTCATGATTCCTGAGTGGCTGCGAGAGCAAAACACCATGCTCGCGTCCCAAATTGCCGGTCCTTGATGACCGACCAACAAGAACATTGACGGCGGCCTGCACCCACAGGTAAAGCGCGGTCCATGTCCGCCGACCCCATCGCCTTGACGCGCGACCTGATCCGCTGCCCGTCGGTGACGCCGGTGGAAGGTGGCGCGCTGGCCTATCTTGAGACGGTGCTGGCGCAGGCCGGCTTCCGGGTCAGCCGCATGACGTTCCAGGAGCCGGGCGCCGACGACGTCGAGAACCTCTACGCGCGCATCGGCGACAGCGGTCCGAATCTCGTTTTTGCCGGCCACACCGACGTAGTGCCGCCCGGTGACGAAGCAAGCTGGACGAAACCGCCGTTCTCGGGTGAGATCGTCAAGAACGAACTCTACGGCCGCGGCGCCGTCGACATGAAAGGCGGCATCGCCTGCGCGCTCGCGGCGGTGCTCGACCATCTCGCGGCCAACGGCGGCAAGGTGCGCGCCGACGGCGACGGCTCGATCTCGTTCCTGATCACCGGCGACGAGGAAGGCATTGCCGTCAACGGCACGCCGAAGCTGCTCGACTGGTGCGCTAAAGCGGGCGAAACATTTAATCACTGCGTACTCGGCGAACCGAGCAATATCAACGAACTCGGCGACACCATCAAAATCGGCCGCCGCGGCTCGCTCAACGGCACG
>DATCFB010000190.1:0-2932 GCA_036509755.1 Pseudolabrys sp.
CTGAACCGGCCGCAAGTGCGCAACGCGCTGAACCTGCCGCTGCGCAAGCGCCTGGCCGAGGAGGTGACCAAGGCGGTCGCCGATCCGGCCGTGCGCGCCATCGTGCTCACCGGCAACGACCAGGCCTTCGCGGCGGGCGCCGACATCGGCGAAATGGCCGACGCCGGGCCGATCGACATCATGATCCGCAACGTCCAGCAGTATTACCGCGTCGTCGCCGAATGCCCGAAGCCGGTGATCGTGGCGATCGAGGGCTTCGCCCTCGGCGGCGGCCTCGAACTCGCATTATGCGCGGACGTCATCGTCGCCGCCGAAGGCGCCCGGCTCGGTCTGCCGGAAGTGAAGATCGGCATCCTGCCAGGCGGCGGCGGCACGCAGCGTCTGACACGCCTCGTCGGACGCTCGCGTGCGATGCTGCTGTTGATGACCGGCCGCATGTTCGGCGCGCAGGAGGCGTTCGCCATGGGTGTCGTCAGTGAGATGACGCCGAAAGGCGAGGCGCTCAAGCATGCACTCGACATTGCCAATGAGATCGCGTCGATGCCGCCGATCTCGGTGCGGCAGATCAAGGAGATCGTCAACGAAGGCCTCAACGCGCCGCTCGACACCGCGCTGATGCTCGAGCGCAAGGCGTATCTTTTGCAATACGCGACGCAGGACCAGAAGGAAGGCATGCGCGCCTTCCTCGACAAGCGCAAACCGAAGTTCGAAGGCAAGTAATGAGCGGGAAGCTGCTGGCGCCCGATCTCGTCGTTGCGGTGTTCGGCGCCGGGACCATGGGGCGCGGCATCGCGCAGGTCTGCGCGCAGGCGGGCCTCCGGACGCTCCTGTCGGACACGCGCGAGGGCGCAGTGAAGGAGGCGGTTGCGTCGATCGGGAAGGCGCTTGACGGCCAGGTGTCGAAAGGCCGCATGACCGCGGTGGCGAAAGGCAACACGCTCGCCAACCTGCACGAGATCACATCCTATGATGAGGGGGCCGGAGCCGGCCTCGTCATCGAGGCGATCGTCGAACTGGTCGAGCCGAAGCGGCAGCTCTTCCGCGAAATGGAAAAGCGCGTTGCGCCGGACGCCGTGCTCGCCACCAACACCTCGTCCTTGTCGGTGACGGCGATTGCCGCTGGCTGCGACAACCCCGCGCGCGTCGCCGGGCTGCATTTCTTCAACCCGCCGCCGCTGATGCGCCTGGTCGAGGTGATCGGCGGCCTGCGTACCGACCCGAAGCTCGTCGACACGCTGATCCAGTTCGTGCGCCGCATCGGCAAGCACCCGGTGGTGGCGACCGACACGCCCGGGTTCGTCGTCAACCATGCCGGCCGCGCCTATGGACCCGAGGCGCTGCGCATCGTCTCGCAGGGGATCGCGAGCCCGCGTGAGGTCGACGTCCTGATGAAGGAGGCGGCCGGCTTCCGCATGGGCCCGTTCGAATTGCTCGACCTCGTCGGCGGCGATGTCACGCATGCGGTGATGGTCAGCATCTTCGACCAGTATTTCGGCGAGCCGATGTACCAGCCGTCGGCTCAGATGGCGGTGCGTGTGGCCGGTGGCCTGCTTGGCCGCAAGAGCAAGCAGGGCTTTTATAATTACGACGGGCCGCCGACAGCGACGCCGCCGACGGTGCCGGTACCCGATGCTCGGAAGCCGGCGCAGGCCTGGGTTGCCGACGAGGACGGCGGCGCCGAGCTCGCGCAATGGCTTGAGAAGGCCGGCGTGAAGGCCGCGCTCGGCGGCGCGCCGGCGAGCGATGCGCTTTGCTTCGTCACGCCGCTTGGGGAGGATGCGACCGGTGCCGCAGTGCGGCTCGGGCTCGATCCGAAGCGCACGGTGGCGGTCGACATGCTCGGCCGCTTCGCCGGCCGGCGCACCATGATGAAGACGCCGCTGACATCGCCGGAGACGCTCGGCGCCGCGGTCGCCGCATTGTCGGACGGTGTGCCGGTCACGGCCATCAACGACAGCGCCGGCTTCGTCGTGCAGCGGCTCCTCGCCATGATCGTCAATATCGGCACGCGCATCGCCGAGCTGCGCATTGCCGCGCCCGCCGACATCGATGTCGCGGTCGAGCTCGGCCTCAACTACCCGAAGGGGCCGCTGGCGCTCGGCGACATGCTGGGGCCAGCGCGGGTTCTGGCGGTGCTCGACGGCATGCAGGCGGTGACGCACGATCCCAAGTACCGCGCCACGACATGGCTGCGTCGCCGCGCCAAGCTCGGCGTCTCGCTCAAGACACCGGACTGAGCGCAAGCGAACGGGCCCGCCGCTGCCGCGACGAGCCCGCGCTTTGTCTCACGTCAACGATCAGTACAACTCGTCGATCACCGTGTTCGAGCCGGGATCGACCACGAGCATGCGGTCGCCGACCATCGTGTAGTCGTAGCCGCGCAGCGCCGGTGCGTCATAGATCACCTGCTGCGGCATTGCATAGACCGGTACCGACTGCGGCAGCACCGCGCCGACGCGATAGTCGATGCGCTCGGTCACCCTGCGCGCCGGGCGCTCGTAGCGGATCGTGCGCAGCACGTTATGGCGTTGGCGCGTCGTCAGCCGCACCTGCGTTGTCGGAGCGCGGCGGATGATGCGGCGCTCCGGCGCCGGCTGCACGATGGTTTCGGTTTCGACCGGTGGGCCCGGCTGGACAATGCGCTGCTCAATGATGGGTGCATCGTCGTCGTCCTCGACGACCACGCCGGGCGTGGGCGCCGGCACGATGACGGTCTGCGCGGGCGAAACGGCGATCGGCGGCGCAATGTAATCCGGGTCCGTGGTGATCACGGTCTGCGCGTGGGCCAGCGCCGTTCCGGCAAGCAGGGCGGCAGCGACCGCGGCGGTGCGAAGCGTGTTCGACATTGATGATCCTCCTTAAGACGCGAAAGCCCCCTGAGGGGGCTTTGTGGCTCCACAGGCCGAACGCCGCTCTGTGCGGCTGCGTTCCT
>DATCFB010000191.1:0-3693 GCA_036509755.1 Pseudolabrys sp.
TTGCGGTGCGCCGCTTAAGGTTTCGGCGCGAGGCGGACCCGGCCGAGCGGCCGGAGCGTGCGCAGGTCGAAGGACAGAAGTTCGACCGCGCCATCGACCTCCACCGTCAGCACGACATGGCCGTCGCCGACCGCGGTCGAGATCACCTTGGCGCCCGCCGGCAGCGTCGCCTCGGCTGACTGCCCCGGCGGCGGCGGAAGCGGCGCGCTTCCCTGCCAATGGAAAACGCGATAGCCGATGACACCGAACACCGCGGCGAGCGCGATCAATGTCGTCAGGCTGGCGACCAGCATCAGCCGCTTGACCTTGGCAATGGCGGCGGCGGCTTGCGGATCGGGCGGAGTGTGCGGATCGGACATGACGGACGTGGCACGAGAGACAGTGACGGTGCCGGAGGCCGGCGGCGGGCGGCTCGACCGCGTGCTGGCGGCGCAGGTGCCGGCGCTGTCGCGCTCGCGGCTCAAAGCGCTCATCCTGGCCGGCCAGGTCACGATCGAGGGGCGCACAGTCCGCGATCCGGCCGTCCCGGTCAATTCAGGCGTGACCATCACCGTGACGGTGCCGGAGGCGGAGCCGGCGAAACCGGTTCCGCAGGAGATCCCACTCGACATCGTCCATGAGGACGGCGCCCTGATCGTCCTCAACAAGCCGGCCGGTCTCGTCGTGCATCCGGCCGCTGGCCACGCCAGCGGCACCCTCGTCAACGCGCTGATCGCGCATTGCGGCGACAGCCTCTCCGGCATCGGCGGCGTCAAGCGTCCCGGCATCGTGCACCGCCTCGACAAGGACACGACCGGGCTGATGGTGGTGGCGAAAAACGACCGTGCCCACCGCCGCCTGAGCAAGCAGTTCGCCGACAAGCGTGAAGGCCCGATCGAGCGCGACTATCTCGCGCTGGTCTGGGGCACACCGGAGCGGCCACGCGGCACCGTCGACGCGCCGCTCGACCGGCATCCGCATGCGCGTGAAAAGCGCGCCGTGCGCGAAGGCGGTCGCGAAGCCGTGACGCACTGGGAGGTCGTCGAGCGCTACACCGGCGCCGACGGCAAGCCGGTGGCGGCTCTCCTCGCCTGCCGGCTCGAGACGGGCCGCACGCACCAGATCCGCGTTCATCTCGCCCATATGGGCCACCCAGTCATGGGCGACGAGACCTACGCGACCGGCTTCAAGACCAAGGCGGCGCGGCTCAATCCGGCGGCGCAGGCCGCGCTTGCCGCGCTCGGCCGGCAGGCGCTGCATGCCGAGCATCTCGCCTTCGAGCATCCCGACACCGGCGAGGTTCTCGACTTCCATGCCGGATTGCCGGCCGACATGGCCCTGCTCCGCCAGGCTCTGGCAGCTCCTTGAATCGACGCGCCGGGTTCCTATATCCGCTTCATCTCTCCGTCTTGCAGCCATTACAATCCCTTCATCCCGGAACGCCGGGCGCTTTCGCATGTTTACCTCCCGACCCCGGCGCAAGCCGACCCGGGGGGCGGCGCGAGGCGGTCAAAAGGCCAACATTCACAATGGCTTGCCTTTCCCCTTCGAGGTTGGGTAGGCACACGGTGACGTGACCGGCGAAATACTTCCGTTCGCCGGGCGGGGTCTGTATGCTGCACTTGCGTTCTGCGAGTTCGCGGACGCGAAATGGAGCGCCGTCGGCTCGGGGAGCGGCGGCGACAACCGCCCGCCGTAAACCGGGGGCACTTTAGTAAGGAGGGCGCTGTCATGGCCCGTACCGCCGCACTGCCGGCACTCAAGGCCGAATCCGGCCTATCGCATTATCTGGAAGAAATTCGCCGGTTCCCGATGCTGGAGCCGCAGGAAGAATACATGCTGGCGAAGAGCTGGCGTGAGCACGGCGACACCAAAGCCGCGCACCGGCTCGTCACCAGCCATCTTCGCTTGGTTGCGAAGATCGCCATGGGCTATCGCGGCTACGGCCTGCCGATCTCCGAGGTCGTCTCGGAGGGCAATGTCGGCCTGATGCAGGCAGTCAAGCGCTTCGAACCGGAGAAGGGCTTCCGGCTCGCGACCTATGCCATGTGGTGGATCAAGGCCGCGATCCAGGAATACATCTTGCGTTCGTGGTCGCTCGTGAAGATGGGCACTACCGCGAACCAGAAGAAGCTGTTCTTTAATCTGCGCAAGGCGAAGAGCAAGATCTCGGCCCTCGAGGAAGGCGATCTGCGCCCCGACCAGGTGCAGATCATCGCCAAGCGCCTCGGCGTCACCGAGCAGGATGTGGTCGACATGAACCGCCGTCTCGGCGGCGACGCCTCGCTCAACGCGCCGATCCGCGACGACGGCGAATCCGGCGAATGGATGGACTGGCTGGTCGACGACGCGCCGACGCAGGAGCGCATCCTCGCGGACAGCGAGGAGAGCGATAACCGGCACCAGGCGCTGATCGGCGCGCTCGACGTGCTCAACGATCGCGAGCGGCGCATTTTCGAGGCGCGCCGTCTGGCGGACGATCCGATCACGCTCGAAGACCTCGCCGCCGAATTCGGCGTCTCACGCGAGCGCGTGCGCCAAATCGAGGTGCGCGCCTTCGAGAAGGTGCAGAAGGCGGTGAAGAACGGGATGGCGGCGATGGAGCAGCCGCATCAGCCGGAAGCGCTCGCCGCGCACTGAGACGCCGCACGTCTCATCAACACACGAATGGCCGGGCTCACCGCCCGGCCATTTTTTTGCGACATCGGGCGGGGTTGATCGCACCGTATGCAGGGTCTAGCAACGCCCAGCGGGGGCGCAATGACGATCGGAACTGCGCCATGCGTGTCCCGCAAATCCGGCCCGGTCTGCGCCGCTCGCTCGCCCTCGGCGCGCTGACGCTGCTCACTCCCGCCATTGCCTTCGCGCATGTCGATCACGGAGCTGCCGACGAGTTCACCTGGAATGTATGGTCGCTGACGCCGGACATCATCATCGCCACGCTGCTCGCCGGCGGCGTCTACATCGCCGGGATGCGCCGCCGGTCGCCAGCCGCGCGGCGTCCGTGGCGCGACGTCGCCTATTTCAGCGGCGTCGCTGCTGTCTTCGTCGCACTGGCGACGCCGCTCGATCACATGGCCGAGCACCTGTTCTCGATGCACCAGATCCAGCACATGCTGCTGCGGATGGTCGCGCCGATGCTAATTGCGCTGTCGGCACCCCAGGCCATGCTGATCAGTGGGCTGCCGGCGCCGCTGCGGCGCGGTGCGCTGGCGCCCCTCGCCGGCAGCGGCCCGATACGAGCCATGTTCGGCTTTCTCATGCGGCCGGTACCTGTGACCATTCTGTTCATTGCGGCCCTGGTCGTCTGGGAATACCCGCCCTATCACGACGCCGCGCTGCTCAACGACGGCATCCATTACACGATGCACGTGACGATGCTGGCAGCGGGGCTCATGTTCTTCTGGCGCATCTTCGACATCCGGCCGGCGCCGGCCGGCGCGGGTTACGGCACGCGGCTCATGATGCTGTGGATCGTCATGCTCTCCAACATCGCGCTCGGCGCCTACACGACTCTCAAAGGCCAGATACTCTATCCGGCCTATGACGTCGTCGGCCGCCTCTTCGACGTGCATGCACTGACCGACGAAACCGTCGGCGGCTTCATCATCTGGGTGCCGAGCACGATGATGTGCGTCGCCGCCTTGATCGTGGTCATCCACATGTGGGGACGGCAGGAGGAGCGTAGCGAGGAACGGCGTCTCGCCCGACCCG
>DATCFB010000192.1:0-2952 GCA_036509755.1 Pseudolabrys sp.
GTCCTCCGGCTCGTCGGCGCCGATCACGTCCTCGAACAGGCGATAGCCGTGCGGGTTGTCACCTGAGACGATGACGTGGTCGAGATCGGGACATCCGCCGATCAGCTTCTCGAACTTCGCAAAAAGCGCCTCCGAGACGATCAGGCAGCGCGCGCGGCTGTCGCTCAGCATGAAGCGGTAGTCGTCCTCGGTCAGCAGCGTATTGACCGGAACGGCGATAACGCCGGCCTTGAGGCAGCCGAGGAACGCGGTCGGCCAGTCGATCGTGTCGGTGAGCGCGATCATGACCCGCTCTTCGCGCCGCAGACCGAGCCCGCGCAGCGCCGCGCCGAAGCGCGCGACGCGGTCGGCAAGCTGCCGATAGGTCAGCGTGCGATGGCCGTCGACATAAGCCGGCTTGTCGGCGCGCCCCGCGGCAAGATTGCGCGCCAGCACATCGGCCGCGAAGTTATAGTCGCGCGGGACAGCGCCCACCGCGCCGACCGCCTGATCCGCGGCTGTCATTCTCAGAACCTCCCCATCACGGCCTCAGCCGCTTGTTCAAACGCATTTGCCGCGAATTATGCGGAGCGTGGGCCGAGACCGCAATGCGATTATATTTCCAGGCTCGCGCGGCCCTTTTTGCCCACCTCTGTACAGCACGGCATTTGCCGGTATGGTCGCGACAAATGCCGGCGGGGCGACCTCCGGACGGACCCACGCAAGGAACGCCTTCATGAACTTCAGCCGCGACCGCATCCTGACGAGCCATGTCGGCAGCCTGCCGCGCAACGAAAAGCTGTCCGACCTGCTGCTGCGGCAGGAAGCCGGTGAGGCATTTGACGCTGCGGAAATGGCCGCGGAGTTGGACAAGGCCGTCGGCCACGTCGTCGACAAGCAGGCGGGCGCCGGCATCGACATCGGCAATGACGGCGAGCAGCAACGTGTCGGCTTCCAGACCTACGTGCCGCAGCGCATGTCGGGCTTCGGCGGCATCTCGAAGCGGCGGCGGGGCCGCGAGTTCGAGGAATTCCCCGAACTGGTGGCAAGCCTGATGCGCCGCTTCCCGCAGGTCAGCAAGCAGCAGAATGCGCCGGAGTGCCAGAGCGAACTCAAATATCTCGACATCAAGCCGCTGCAATCGGAGATCGCCCGCTTCAAGCGGATCGCCGGATCGAAGTTCGGCGAAATGTTCATGACGGCGCCCTCGCCGGGCATCATCTCGTCGACCATGCTCGACGCCTATTACGGCTCGCACGACAAGTACCTTTCGGCGCTGTCACGCGAGATGAAGAATGAATATCAGGCGATCCACCAGGCTGGGCTGATCCTCCAGATCGATGCGCCCGATCTCGCCATGGACCGCACCATGATGTACCGCGACCTCTCGGACGCTGAGTTCGTCAAGGCGGTGGAGCGGCACGTCGCGGCGATCAATGACGGCATCGCCGGCATTCCGCGCGACCGCGTGCGGCTGCACGTCTGCTACGGCAACTGGGAAGGTCCTCACATCCACGACGTTCCGCTCGCCAACATTTTGCCGGCGCTATACCAGGCCAAAGTCGGCGCGCTGTCGATCGAGTTCTCCAATCCGCGCCACGCGCACGAATACGCGGCCTTCAAGAAGCACCCTTTGCCGAAGGACATGATCCTGGTGCCCGGCGTGATCGAAACGACCTCGAACTTCGTCGAGCATCCCGAGGTGGTGGCGCGGCGCATCGAGGACGCGGTGCGCGCGGTCGGCGAGCGCGAGCGGGTGATCGCCTCGACCGACTGCGGCTTCGGCACTTTCACGAACCGCGAATGGGTGATCGAGCCGGCGGTATGGCTGAAGCTGCGCTCGCTGCGCGAAGGCGCCGACATCGCCTCGACGCGGCTGTGGGGCAAGAAGGTCGCCTAAACCCCGAGATACCGATGCTGCACATCCGGGGCAGCGGCGAGATCCGTCGAAGCGCCGGACCAAACTACCCGGCCGCGTTCGATGATCACGTGCCGGTCGGCGACGCGCATCAGCGCGCCGACGTTCTTGTCGATGACCAGGATCGACAGGCCTGTCGCCTTCAGCCGCGCCAGGCAATGCCATATGTCGCGGCGAATCAGCGGCGCGAGGCCTTCGGTCGCTTCGTCGAGGATCAAGAGGCGCGGATTGGTCATCAGCGCGCGGCCGATGGCGAGCATCTGCTGCTCGCCGCCGGAGAGCTGATTGCCCATGCTGCTCTCGCGCTCGGCGAGGCGCGGAAACAGATCGTGGACGCGCGCAAGCGTCCATTCACCAGTGCCGCCGGCGGTCGCGACGAGGTTTTCACGCACCGTGAGGTTCGAAAAAATCTGCCGCCCCTCGGGCACGAGGCCGATGCCGAGCTTTGCGACGCGATAAACCGGCAGCCCGCGAATGTCGGCACCGGAAAAGCGCACGCGACCGGCACGGGCCGGCGTAAGCCCCATGATCGAGCGCACGGTTGTGGTCTTCCCCATGCCGTTGCGGCCCATGAGCGTAACCATCTCGCCCGGCGCGATGGCGAGCGAGATGCCGAACAGGACCTGACTCAGCCCGTAGCAGGTCTCGAGGTTCTCGACGGCAAGGATCGGCTCAGACATCGCCGTCCTCACCCAGATAGGCCTCGCGCACCTGCGCGTCAGCGCGGATGGCGTCCGGCGCGCCGGAGGCGATGACGCGCCCATAGACCAGAACCGTGATGCGGTCGGCGAGTGCGAAGACCGCTTCCATGTCGTGCTCGACCAGCAGGATCGTGTAGCGGCTCTTGAGACGGCGCAGCATGTCCACCATGCGGGCCGACTCGTCCGGGCCGAGACCCGCCATCGGCTCGTCCAACAGCAGCAGGCGCGGATCGCCGGCGAGCGCCATCGCCAGTTCGAGCAGACGGTGTTCGCCATGACTGAGCAGCGAAGCGCGCGCATCGGCGCGGTGCGCAAGCCCGACCTCCTCAAGAGCGGCGCGCGCGGGCTGGCGCA
>DATCFB010000193.1:0-7547 GCA_036509755.1 Pseudolabrys sp.
GCCGAGGCGGACGATGTTGGCTTTGAAGCTGACATTGTCGGTCGAGCCGACGACGCCCGAGCAGGACACGCCGCAGTCGAACTTGCCGAGGTCGACGTAGAGGTATTCGGCCTTGACGCTCCAGTTCGCCCACATCGCGTATTCGAGGCCGACGCCTGCGGTCCAGCCGATGCTGGTCTTGCTGGCGTCGCCGAAGGGCGAGGTCGCCTTGATGTTGCCGGCGGCGGCGCCGCCGGTGATGTAGGGCAGCCAGTTGTTCCAGCCGGCATAGCCGAGACGGCCGCGCGCCGTCGCCAGCCAATTCAACTTGGTCTCGCAGGAGCCGCCGGCGCAATCGGCCGTGCCCTTCATGTTCGACCAATCGAGGTCACCTTCGAGGCCCCAGACCCACGTGCCGGTCTGGAAGTTGTAGCCGAGCGTCAGGCCGGCGAGGACGCCTTTCGGGCTCGGGCTCACGGCCGGGTCATCCCAGTTGGACGTGCCGAAGCCGTAGCCGGCGTTCAAGCCGGCATAGAAGCCGGTCCAGTTGGCGTAGGCCGGCGCGACATAGGCCGGGGCCTTGTAGGGCCGCGGCAGATCGGCCGCGTTGGCGGCAAACGAGACGGTGAACAAGGCGGCGGCAGCAACGCCGGCGCAGAGAATGGAATTGATCTTCATAACGGCCCCTTGACTGGTCCTATTCGGTTGCAAGCGGGCGAACACGCTCACCCGTCGGTGTCGCACTCGCCGCGCCCCCCGACGGGACGTTCCGCGTAATGCTCACGCGTACAGGAATGCCTCCGAAGCCTTAAAGGGGAGTTAACCTTAACGTCCGGTTCGCGCCCTTGGCGCAATAGCGTAAGGCTGTGACTCGAAAGCCACATGGCTACAGCATGAGCTTCATGCCCTCGTGGCTGGCCGCAAAGCCGAGAGATTCATAAAAGCGCCGCGCGTCGGCGCGCGTTTTGTCCGTGCTGAGCTGCACGACCTCGCAGCCGCGCCTCCGGCATTCCCCGATGGCCCATTCAAACATGCGCCGGCCACGGCCGCCGCCGCGGCGCGCGGACGCGATGCGCACGCTCTCGATCTGCCCGCGCCAGAGTCCCTTGCGCGACAGGCCGGGAATGAAGCTGAGTTGCAGGCAACCGACGATGGCGCCCTCCTCCTCCACGACCGCGAGATACTGATTGGGATCGGCGTCGATGGCCGCGAACGCCTTCGCGTAGCGCGGATTGAGCGGCGGCCCTAAATCCTCGCGCGTCTTGCCGAGCTCGTCGTCGGCGAGCAGCGCGACGACCGCGCCGAGATCAGCGGCGGCGGCGCGGCGGAACGTCAATTCGGTCATACCGGTCCGTACAGACTCGCTACACGCGCGCGCGCAACACCGCCTCGATCGACACGCGCGACCACGGCGCGGTGCGGGCGCGGAAATCGAGATAGGATTTGTGCACCTTGCCCGAGATCGCATCGCGCGAGGCGATCTCGCCGAGCACATCGTTTGACTGGTTGCGCGCGGCGGCGACGAGATCGCCGGGGAAGGCGGCGAGCTTGACCTTGTGCTCTCCTGTCAGTGAAGCGAGCGCAGCGGCATTGAGCCGCTCCATCTCGGCCAGCGCGTAATTCGCTTCCGTGGCGCAGGCATGCGTGACGATGGCCTTCAGATCGTCCGGCAGCGCGTTCCACGCTTTCAGCGCGACAATGCATTCGCCGGTGCCGTTCGGCTTGTTGAAGCCGGGATAATAGTAGAACGGCGCGACGCGATAGAGGCCGAGCGCGATGTCGGTGCCGGGTCCGACGAATTCGGCGGCGTCGAGCACGCCCGATTGCAGACTGACCAGGATCTCGGCCGGCGGCGTCGTCTGCGGCGTCGCGCCGAGACGATGATAGATCTCGCCGCCGAGGCCGAGCGAGCGCAGCTTGAGGCCTTTCAGGTCAGCGAGACTTTTCAATTCGCGGCGAAACCAGCCGCCCATGCAGACGCCGGTATTGCCCCCCATGAACGGCTTGACGCCGAAGGGCGCGTAAAGCTCGTCCCACAAGGCCTGGCCGCCGCCGGCGTCGATCCAGGCGACGTGCTCGGCCGGCGTCAAGCCGAACGGCACGGTGGTGAAGAAGTTCGCCGCCGGCATCTTGCCCTGCCAGTAGAACGAGGCGGTGTGGCCGATATCGGCGACGCCGTTGCCGACCGCGTCGAGCACGCCGAAGGCCGGCACGATCTCGCCGGCGGCATGCACGGTGATGTCGATGCGGCCGGCGGAGAGCGCCTTGATGCGCGTGGCGATGCGCTCGGCCGACATACCGGGACCAGGCAGTCGCTTCGGCCACGACGTCACCATGCGCCATTTCAGCGTATCGGGGCGGGCGATGGCGGGCGCGGCTATGCCGGTTATGCCGGCCAGGGCGGCGGTGCCGAGGAGCGTGCGGCGCGTGGTCATGGCGTTCTCCATTGCCGAGAGAAATGGTGCAGCGGTCCGCGGCCGTGCCCGACCGTCAGCAGGTCGGCGGCGGCGATCGCCGTCGTGACGTAGTTTTTCGCCGCGGTCACGGCGTCCTTCAGCGGCGATCCCGTGGCGAGGCCTGCGGCGATCGCCGACGACAAGGTGCAGCCGGTACCGTGCGTGTTTTTGGTGGCAACGCGACGCGCGGCAAGACGTGTGACACCACCGGCCTCGACCAGCAGGTCGACGCTGTCTTCGCCGCCACCGTGGCCGCCCTTGATCAGCACGGCCTGGGCGCCGAGGCGCAGCAGCGCGCGCGCCTGTGTTTCCATCACGGCCTCGTTGCGCGCGACCTCCTGATCGAGCAACGCCGCGGCTTCGGCCAAGTTCGGCGTGATGATGCGCGCGCGCGGCATAAGCGTCCGCGTCAACGCCTCGACCGCATTCATCGCCAGCAGCCGGTCGCCGGACGTCGCCACCAACACCGGATCGAGCACGATGTTCTGCGCTTTGTGGCGATCGAGGCCGGCGGCGACCGTTTCGATGGCGGCGGCGCGCGACAGCATGCCGATCTTCACCGCGCCGATGGCGAGGTCGGAAAACACCGCGTCCATCTGGCTGGCGATGAAGTCTGCCGGCACGTCGTGGATGGCGGCGACGCCTTGCGTATTCTGCGCGGTGAGCGCGGCGATGACGCTGGCGCCGTAGACGCCGAGCGCGGCAAAGGTTTTCAGGTCGGCCTGGATGCCGGCGCCGCCCGAGGAGTCCGATCCGGCGATGGTGAGCGCGATGGGGGTCGTCATGCCTCGCCTCGCCGCTTCAGCGCATCGTCGACCGCCTTGCGCAAGTCGCGCGTCGCGGCGGCCGGATCGGGCGCAAGCGACAACGCCGAGATCACCGCGACGCCGTCGGCGCCGGCCGCAATCACCGCGCCGGCATTGGCCGCATTGATGCCGGCAATGGCGCAGACCGGATAACTCGCCTTGCGCGCGCGGATCGCCCCAGCAATCGCGCGCAGGCCGTTGATGCCGATCGGCGCGGCGGTGTTGTCCTTCGAGGTCGTCGCATAGACGCCGCCGATCGCGACATAGTCGAGCAGGTCGAGCGGCGCCTCGGCGGCGAGCGTCAGCGATTTGATGCTCAGCCCGATGATCGCGTCCTTGCCGAGCAGACGCCGCGCGTCGGCCGCCGCCATGTCGTCCTGACCGATATGCACGCCGTCCGCCTCCGCCGCGAGCGCGACGTCGACGCGGTCGTTGATCAGCAGCGGAATGCCGGCGGGCGTGAGCACGGCTTTCAAGGCGCGCGCGCTCTCGACCATATCGCGCGTCGAGCCGTGCTTGTCGCGCAATTGCACGATGGTCGCCGCGCCGGCGAGCAGTTCCGCCAACTCGGGGAGCGTGCGGCCGCCGGCGACGGCCGGATCGACGAGCGCGTAGACGCGAAGATCGGGTGTCATTCAGGACACCTTTGCATGAGCGATGAGCGCCGGCGCGTCGAGCGCATTGACCGCGTCGATGATCGCGGTCGCGAAGGTGCCCGGACCTTTCACCTCGCGCGCCGCAAGTTCGCCGGCGATGCCGAGCATCATCAGCGCCGCGGCGGTCGCGCGCAGCGCATCGGGTTCGATGGCGAGAAAGGCGGCGACCAGCGCCGAGCCGGCGCAGCCCATGGCGGTGACCTTGGCCATGTAGGAATGGCCGTTGCCGATCGTCGCCGTGCGCGTGCCGTCGGTCACGAGATCGGTCGGCCCGGAGACGCCGACGATCGCGCCGGTCGCGCGGGCGAAAGCCATGACGTTCTCCTGCCGTGCCTCGGCGCCGGCGAGCGCCTCGAACTCGGCATGATTGAGCCGCACCACCCGTGGGCCGCGCGCGACCAGGTCACGCGCGAAGGCGAGCCGCGGCGCGCTGCGATCGACGAAGACCGGGTCGAGCACCCAAGGCAGCTTATGCCGCTCCGCCGTCTCGACCGCGATCAAGGTCGCCTCGCGCCGCTCGGGATCGAAAGTGCCGAGATTGGCGAGCAGCGCATGCGCCGAGCCGACGAAGCCGCCGATCTCTTCGCGCGACAAGGTCATCGACGGCACGGCCCCGGCCGCCAGCAGCATATTGGCGGTATAGGCCTGCGCGACCGTATTAGTGATGCAGTGGACGCGCGGCCGGCGCGCGCGCAAAGGACCGATCAGCCCCGCGGCAGCTTGCGGCAGGCCATGGGCCTGCTCTTCTCGGGAATGGCGCATCTCTCATCCCTCCGCCGGCATGACCCGGATCAGGTTCGTTGGGTTGGCCGCGGATCGGCCTCTCAGCCCGGCTTAAGCCGGACACCCCACGAGATTGCTGCCGATTAACTAGGCCCGGTGGCTTGCGAAGGCAAGGGCGGCACTGACGCGCCCCCCTGGGGGTCGGATGCAACTGCTTGCCAGATGAGGCGCTTTTTGCTGTTTAGGAGCGCATCCGGAGGCTTCCATGACCCCCTTCTTCGTCCAGATCAAATGCGACCTCGGCAAGTCCTATCAGGTGGCCAACGCCCTCGCCGAAGCCGAGATCGCCTCCGAGATCTATTCGACTGCCGGCGACTATGACCTGCTGGTGAAGTTCTATGTCGATGCCGGCACCGATATCGGCCACTTCGTCAACGAGAAGGTCCAGGTCGTCCCTGGCATCAAGGACACCCACACCATCATCACCTTCAAGGCGTTCAAGGGCTGACGGCCCGCCCGTTAGGCCCGCATGCGACCCTTGCTATCCAACCGCCTGCTCCGCTCCGCCAGAGTCACTTCGGGGCGCTGGCGGCAACGCGCACTGTTCCTCATCGGCGGCATCACCGTCGGCGCCGCGGCCGTGGGTCTGGCGCTCGCCGCCAACTGGGTGCAGGCGGAATTCCAATTGCTCGTCACCCGGTGGCGCTACGCCTCGCTTCTCGTCACGCCGCTCGGCTTCGCGCTGTCGGTGTTTCTGACCAACCGCTTCTTCCCGAACTCGCAAGGCTCCGGCATTCCGCAGGCTATCGCGGCCCGCGAATTGGACGACCAGGGCGCGCGCGGCAAACTCGTCTCGGCCCGCATCGCCGTCGGCAAGATCCTGCTGACCCTGCTCGGTCTGCTCTGCGGCGCCTCAGCCGGCCGCGAAGGCCCGACCGTCCAGGTCGGCGCCTCGATCATGTTCGCCATTGGCCGCTTCTCGCCGCGGCGGCAGCCGGGGCTGATCCTCGCAGGTGCCGCGGCCGGCGTTGCCGCCGCCTTCAACACGCCGCTCGCCGGCATCGTCTTCGGCATCGAGGAGATGAGCCGCGCCTTCGAGACGCGCACCAGCGGCCTCATCATCGCTGCGGTGATCGCCGCCGGCCTCACGTCGCTGGCGCTGGTCGGCAACTACGCCTATTTCGGCAGCTCGCCGGCGATGCTGCGCAACGGCCTCGACTGGCTGGCAGTGCCGCTGTGCGGCGTCGCCGGTGGGTTGGCCGGAGGCCTGTTCAGCCGCATCGTCATCCTGATGGCGCGCGGTCTGCCCGGTGCGCTCGGGCGCAGGCTGAAAGCCAATCCGCTTCCGTTCGCGCTGGTCTGCGGCCTGCTGGTCGCCGTGTGCGGCATCGCCTCGGGCGACACGATCTACGGGACCGGCTACGCGCAGGTGAAGGCGGCGCTCGAGGGCGGCACGCCATTGCGCGACGATTTCGGATTGTTCAAGTTCCTGGCGACGACGTTCTCGACCGTCAGCGGCATTCCCGGCGGCATCTTCTCGCCGTCGCTCGCGGTCGGCGCTGGATTAGGCGCCAACATCGCGCATGTTTTCCCGACCGCGCCTGTCGCGGCGATCATCCTGCTCGGCATGGTGTCGTATTTCGCCGGCGTGGTGCAGGCGCCGATCACCGCCTTCGTCATCGTGACGGAAATGACCGACAACCACGCAATGGTCATCCCGTTGATGGCCGCGGCGATGATCGGTTACGCCGCCTCTAAGATCGTCTGCCCCGAAGGCATCTACCACGCGCTGGCCAAAGGCTTCGCGCATCCGAAGGCGCAGGCTGGGACGCATTGACGTTCGCCAGCCACCAGTTGGAAAGGCGAACTCACGCCGCCTCGGCCGTTTCCGGTTCGGCCGGCCGTTCGAGGCCCAACTGATGCTCACGCCAGATCACGAACAGGCCGGCGGCGGCGACGATCGCCCCGCCGACATAGACGAGCGGCGCCGGCAATTCACCGAACATCCACCAGCCGATGATCAATGCCCATAGCATCGCGGTGTAGTCGAACGGCGCGACCACCGAGGCGGCAGCGCGTCGATAGCTTTCGGTGAGAAAGATATGGGCGAGCCCGCCGAGGAAACCCATGGAGATCAGCGCTGCGAGCTCGGCCATGGTCGGCGTGTGCCACGCGAAGGGCAGCGTCACGGCGCCCGCGATGGCGCAGATCAGCGAGAAATAGAACACGATGCAGGGCGTCGTCTCGCTCTGGGTCAACCGCCGCGTCTGAATGACGGTGCCGGCATTGCAGATCGCGGAGATGACCGCGAGCACGGCGCCGGCCGCGGCGATGCTGGCGCCGATCGCGGCATAGCGGCGCATGTCGAACTCCGGGATCAGCATCACGATGACGCCGGCAAAGCCGACGCCTACCGCCGACCAGCGGTAGACCCGCACGCGCTCCTTCAGGATCAGCGCGGCAAGCGCCACGGTGATCAGCGGCGAAGCAAAGGAAATCGCCGTGACGTCGGCGAGCGGCAGCCGCGCCAGCGAGCCGAAATTGGTGAACATGCCGCAGGTCGACAGGGTGCCGCGGCCAAGCTGGCCAAGCGGCCGTTTGGTGCGGACCGCGCTCATCAGCTCGCCGCGGACGGCGTAAATCAGCAGGACCGGCACGATCGCAAAAGCAGAGCGGAAGAACACCATCTGCCCGACCGGCGCCACCCGCCCGAGATCCCGCACCAGGGCCGACATGACGGCGAAGAGGACCGCAGAAATCAGCTTGAAGACGATTCCCTTCGCAACCGGCATGGCCCGTCATAGCTGCTTCCGCCGCGGCTTGTCCCGGTTCCGGCCCGCCATGCACAGGCGATTCAACCTGCGGCGGCGCGCCACGCACGCCGCAGGCATGGCGGGTTGCGTTGCGGCGTTGCGGCGCAAGGAACG
>DATCFB010000194.1:0-4469 GCA_036509755.1 Pseudolabrys sp.
GAGGTGGGCGTCGATCCGGTGCACACCTCGTTCCTGCACCGCTTCTTCCACGACGACGATCCGACGCAGAGCTACGGCAAGGTATTCCGCGACATCACGCGCGACTCGGACATGCCGATGTCGCGCATCATGCGCGAAGCCACGCGGCCGCGCATCGAGGTCGAGCCGACCGAGTTCGGCTTCCGCGTGGTGACTCTGCGCGCGATCAGCGACAAGAGCACGCATGTACGCGTGACAAATTTGATGTTCCCGAATGCCTTCGTCATCCCGATGAGCCGCGACATGACGATCACGCAGTGGCACGTGCCGGTCGACGACAACCGACACTACTGGTACGCGATCTTCACCTCTTTCGGACAGCCGGTCGATAAGGAGGAGATGCGCCGCCAGCGGCTGATGCTCTATTCGCTGCCGGACTACGTGCCGAACCGCAACAAGAGCAACGATTACGGCTTCGACCCGCACGAGCAGGAGAGCGAGACCTATACCGGCATGGGCGCCGACATCAACGTGCACGACCAGTGGGCGTGCGAGTCGATGGGCACGATCCAGGATCGCACGCAGGAGCACCTCGGCACGTCCGACAAGGCGATCAACGCCTATCGCAAGATGCTGCGGCAGGCGATCGAACAATCGGCCAAGGGCGAGAGGCCGATCATGGTGCTCGACGAGACGCAGGCCGCTGGCGTCACCGGCCCGGCAGCGGTCGATGGCATTGGCCCGACCGAGGACTGGCAGGGCTATTGGCAAAGATCGGAAGCCGACAAGCGCCAGGGCGCGAGCTGGGTAAATGGCTGAGCGTCTTTTGATCTCTTCCCTGGAAGGGAAGGTATAAGAAGCCATGCCGCCCCGTAAGCCCGCTACATCGCCGCACAGCTTCGTCGACCGCCACGGCCTCTGGTCCGCGGAACAGGCGCACGCCGCGGGCGAGGTCGAGCGCGCGATCAGGAAGAACAAGCTCGAACTGGTGCGTTTCTCCTTCGCCGATCAGCATGGCGTGCTGCGCGGCAAGACCCTGCTCGCGGATGACGCGATCGCCGCATTGCGCTCCGGCGTCGGCATGACGACGACGCTGCTCGCCAAGGACACCTCGCACAAAAGCGTGTTTCCGGTGTTCAGCACCGGCGGCGGCTTCGGCATGGCCGAGATGCAGGGCGGCGCCGACTTCATGATGGTGGCCGATCCCGGCACGTTCCGCGTCCTGCCCTGGGCGGAGAACACGGGCTGGGTGCTGTGCGACATTTATTTCTGCAACGGCAAACCGGTGCCGTTCTCGACGCGGGCGCTCTATCGCGACGCGCTGACGAAGCTCGCCGGCGCCGGCTATGATTATCTCGCCGGACTGGAAATCGAATTCCATCTGTTCAGGATCGAGAACCCGCGCCTTCAGCCGGCCGACGCCACCTGGCCGCCCGAAGCGCCGGAGGTGAGCCTCATCACGCAGGGCTACCAGTATCTCACCGAGTCGCGCTTCGACATGCTCGATCCACTGATCGCGCCGTTGCGCCGCGGCATCGCGGCGCTCGATCTGCCGCTGCGTTCGGTCGAGGTCGAACTGGGGCCGAGCCAGTGCGAGTTCACCTTCCGGCCGCAGATGGGCTTGGCCGCCGCCGACACGATGATCCTGTTTCGCTCCGCGGTGAAGCAGATCGCGCGGCGCAACGGCTGTCTGGCGAGCTTCATGTGCCGACCGGCGCTGCCGCATGTCATGTCGAGCGGATGGCATTTGCACCAGTCGCTGATCGAGCACCGGACAAGGCGCAACGCCTTCGTTCATGCCGATGGTCTTTCCGTCACCGGGCGGCATTTCCTCGGCGGGCTTTTGGAGCACGCGCGCGCCGCCACCACCTTCACGACGCCGACGGTCAATGGCTACAAACGCTACCGCGCCTATTCGCTGGCGCCGGATCGCGCCATCTGGGCTCGCGACAACCGCGGTGTGATGATGCGCCTGCTCGGCCAGCCGGGAGATGCCGCGACGCACCTGGAGAACCGCGCCGGCGAGCCGGCGGCCAATCCCTATCTTTACATGGCCTCGCAGATCCATGCCGGTCTCGACGGACTCGCGAACAAACGCGAGCCTGGGCCGTCCGCCGATCAGCCATACGAAACCGACGCGCCGCTGCTGCCAAAATCGCTCGGCGAAGCGACGGCCGCGCTCCGCGCCGACGATTGCTTCCGCTCCGGTTTCGGTGGCGGCTTCGTCGATTACTATGCGCACATCAAGGAAGCCGAGCTCGCGCGCTACCACAAGGAGCAGGCGGACTCGCCCGAGGTGACGCCCTGGGAGCAGAAAGAGTATTTGGACTTGTTCTGAATAATTCGAAGGAGCCTGGTCGATGCCCTATGCGGTGACATCCGATAGCGTGAAGCTCTATTACGAGGAGGTCGGGCAGGGCGCGCCGATCCTCTTCGTGCATGAGTTCGCCTCCGACCATCGCGGCTGGGAGCCGCAGCTGCGCGAATTCGGCAAGCGCTATCGCTGCATCACCTACTCCGCGCGCGGCTACACGCCCTCCGACGTGCCTGCGGACGCCAGTGCCTACAGCTATGAGCACGTGATGCGCGACGCGGTTGCCGTTCTCGATCATCTTAAGATTGAGAAGGCGCATCTCATCGGCCTGTCGATGGGCGGCTATACGTCGCTGCAAGTGGCGCTCAACCATCCGGAGCGCGTGCGTTCGCTTGTACTCGCCGGCACGGGCTCAGGCAGCGAGCGATGGTACACCGCCGACTTCCACAAGCATTCGCGTGCGCTCGGCGACACGTTCGAGCGCGACGGTGCGACGGCGGTGGCGCGCAGCTACGGCGCCAGCCCGAGCCGCATTCCATTCGAGGTCAAGGATCCGCGCGGCTATGCCGAATTCGTCGCGCGCCTCGCGGAGCACGATGCGCGCGGCTCGGCCAACACCTCGCGCGGCTTCCAGGGCGGCCGTCCGTCGCTCTACGATTTCGAAGGCGGCATCCGCAAATTGGCGACGCCGGCGCTGATCGTCGTCGGCGACGAAGACGATCGCTGCATCGAACCGGCATTGTTCTTGAAGCAGACGCTCGCCGCTTCTGGCCTCGTGATGTTTCCCAAGACCGGCCACGTCGTGAATCTGGAGGAGTCGGATCTGTTCAACCGCGTCGTCGGTGAATTCCTCTCGCGCGTCGAGGCGGGCCGCTGGGGCGAGCGCGATCCGCGCACGAAGTCCGCCGAGGGCGTCGTGCCGATGCGCGGCTGAGCGCATGGAACTTGGGCGGCGATCCCTCGTTTTCAGGAGAACTGAGGGATCGTGCCATGCTGAAGTGGGGTTTCGTTTTCCTGATCATCGCGATCATTGCCGGCATTTTCGGCTTCACCGACGTCGAAGCGGCGTCTGCGACCATCGCGCAATGGCTGTTCGGCATCTTCCTCGTTTTGTTCCTCGGCGCGCTGGCGATCGGCCTCTGGATCGGCAAGAAGGTCGTGTCCTGAGCGGGCCGCGCGACGGATTTTTAGCTCGAGATTTCAGCGGCTTGCAGCGAAGGTACTAGGCGCGGCCACTTGGTTCGGCCCGCTCGCGCGGAAGTTGATTAAAATTTGAATCAACCTGTTCGTGATCTGTTTTCCGTGATCGCATCGCCCCAATCGAGGCGCTTGGCCGCGCGATAGGCGTCCTTGTCGCCGCGCGCGATGCGGCGCTGCTCCGGCACGTCCGGCGTACACAGCGTAAGGGTCACGGCGCTCTTGTCGACCTTCGGCGTTGCCAGCACGCGCTTGCCGCGCGCCAACGCGCCGAAGCCTTTGCCGGCGACCAGATAAGCGAACCTCTCGTCTTCAAACGGCACGCTGACATCCTTCGCCGCAAGGTGATCGCGCGAGCGCGGCAGGCGCACGTTGAAATGGCACCAGCGCTCGTTCGCCGCGAGCGGACAATGGCCTTCGTGCGAACACGGCGCAACGATTTGCGCGCCACGGGCGAGCAAAGTCCCGCGGCAGGCAAGGATGCGCCGGAAACCGTCCGGCGTGCCGGGCTCGACGATGATCAGCAGGCGACCGGAAAGGCCCCAGAGCTTCTCCAGCGTGGCGATCATCGCGGCGCCGCCAAGCTCGGCGAAGATGTAGCTTCCCATCACGACATCCGCGGTGTCTGCGTCCCTGAGCGCGGCGAGGCTGTCGCGCCTGACCGAGAGGCTCACGTCCGGCGCCGCCGGTGGCTGGCGAAACGCGTTTGCGAGCGCGAGGAGGTGCGGGTTGGCGTCAATCAGCGTTACGTCTTGCAGCGACGGCCACGCGTCGAAAGCGGCCCAGCTCGCCGTGCCGGGTCCCGCGCCGACATCAAGCATCGACCCCGGCCTAAAATCTGGAATCACATCGACGGCCTGGGCCAAGGCGGTGCGCACTGCCGCATAGGTCGCCGGCATGCGCACGATCGCGTAAGCGAGCGCGTCGAGGTCGGACCGGATGACGTCGCTGGTGCCGCCGCCGCGATAGCTGTCGGAAA
>DATCFB010000195.1:0-15155 GCA_036509755.1 Pseudolabrys sp.
GCCACCGGATTCATCGTGATGTGCGTCGCCGCCACCTCGACATGGACACGGAACGAGGTCGAGCGGCCGCCCAGCCCCTGCGGGCCGATGCCGAGCTCGTTCACCGCCTGCGAGAGCTGCGCCTCGATCTTGGCGCCTTCCTCGTCCTTGCAGGCGGTGCCGAGCGGGCGCGTCGCGGCCACCTTGGCGAGATGCATGCACAGATCGGACGTACCGCCGATGCCGACGCCGACGATGGTCGGCGGGCAGACGCGGCCGCCGCATTCGATGACGCGGTCGATGACGTAGCGCTTCACCGCGTTGACGCCGTCGGCGGGGATCAGCATTTGCAGGAACGACCCGTTCTCGGAGCCCGAGCCCTTCGGGATCATCTCGATCTCGACGGTCTCCTCGCGCGTGTCGAAATCGATATTGATCAGCGGCACGCCAGGTCCGCAGGACGTCTGCTCGTTCTTGCGCGTGACCGGATGCACCACCGAGGAGCGCAGCGGATGCTCTTTCGTCGCCCTTTCGCAGCCGCGGCGGATCGCCTCTTTCATCCCGGCGCCGTCGAGTTCGACGTTGCGGCCGATGACGACGTTGTAGATCGGGATGCCCGTGTCCTGGCAGAGCAGGTTGCGCGTGCGCTCGGCGACGGCGATGTTCTCGACCATCGTGCCGAGGATGGTCTTGCCGGTGGCGTCGGTTTCTTCCGCGATCAGCCGCTCGAAGCCCTGCTTGATGTCGCGCGGCAGCAATTTGAGCGCCCTGATGTAGAGCGTCTTGGAGAGCTCTTCGACTTCCTTCAGATCGAGCTGCATGGCCTGACCCTCATAATATCAATGTCGCGCCGGAAGCGATCAGCAACAGGCCCAGGCCCTGACGGAACCGCCGCTCGTCGAGCTTGCCGTAAAGCTGCCAGCCGATCCAGGTGCCGAGCAGGAGGGGCGGCATGACCGCGACCAGCAGGACGAGACCGACCCGGTCCAGCGTGACCCAGACGATACCGGCCAACGTGATGGCCTGCACCACGATGATATAGGGTTGGTAGACGCCGCGCGCGATCTCCTTCGGCCAGCCGCGCAACTGCGTCCAGATGGTCGGCAGAACGCCCGAATAGCCGCCGATGCCGCCGAGCACGCCGCCGATGAAGCCGACCGCCGCGTCGGCGCCGCGGCCGCCGAAGCTGACCTTGTGCAGGCGCGGCGAGATCACCGCATAGATCCCGTAAGCGAGCAGGAACGTGCCGAGCACGAGCTTCAACAGCCCGGTATTGGTGAACGCAAGCAGGTAGACGCCGATCGGGATGCCCACCAGGCCGCCGGCGATAAACGGCGACACGCGCGCGATACTGATGTTCTTGCGCTGCGGCCAGATCGTCGACGTGTGCAGCAGCACGCCGGCGCCGGTGACCATGATCGTCGAATGCAGCGGATCGATCCGATGCAGCCAGATCGACGAGGCGGCGAGCGCGAAGGCGAAGCCCGAGCCGCCGGCGGCGATGCCGCCGAGGAGTGCGCCGAGCCAGAGGACGGCGATGGTCTCGAACGTCAGGCTGCCGAACATGCCGTCAGCCGAAATTGAGCACGAAGGCGAGCCCGGCGGCGCAGGCCGCGGCGGCGCAGACGGAGACGACGGCGGCGGTCTTCTCGCGCAGGTCGAGGAATTCGATGGCGAGGATGCGCAGCCCGAGCGTCATATGCAGCGCCAGTGCGGCGATCAGGCCAACCTCCGCCGCCTCCACCCAGGGGTTGCGCGTCAGCGCCAGGAATGAGTCGAGCGCGTTGGCGCCTTGAAGTGCCGTGGCCAGCGCGAGGAAATGCAGCGGCAGGAAGACGGCCAGCGCGATGCCGGAGAGCCGGTGCAGCATGGCGGCGACGAAGCCGCGCTGGGTGTGCGAGGCCCTCATGCGAACACCGCGGCGACGGCACGAAATCCCAGTAGCAACAGCGCCCCCGCGAACAGGATCAGCGCCAGGTCGAGCGTCCGGCCGCGCCACGGCGTCCATTCACGCAGCACATTCCGCAGCCCGATCGGTGCGTGCACCGCGACGGCGATCACGAACAGGCCATAGAACAGCGCGAACGCGATATTGCCGTGCGTGCGCGCGAGGATCGCGCCGGCGGTGAGGCCGGCATGGCTGGCATAGAGGATGGTGGCGAGATGCACGGCGACGGCGATCGCCAGCACCATGGCGGAAAGGCGCTGCGCCGCGAACAAAAGCGCGCTCATGCGCCGCCTCCGAGCGCCCGCTTCATCACCGCGCGCTTGAGGCCGGCGATGGAATAGGTCGGCGCGATCTGCTTCGGACAGAATTGCGTGCAGCTCATATGCGTATGGCAAGCCTGGCAGCCGCCATCCGTCGCCACCGCCTTTATGCGCTCGGCCTGGCCGCGGTCGCGCACGTCGTTGACCAGCGTCCAGGCGCGGTTGAGCGCCGCCGGCCCGAGATAATCGGCGTCCCAGGCGACCACGTCGCAGGCCGAATAACAGACGCCGCAGCCGATGCATTCGATGCCGGCGTCGGCGGCCTGGCGTTGCGGCGTCTGCGGCGGCACCACGGCGAAGTCGCTCTCCGGTTTCGAACCGGGCTCGAAATAGCCGCGCGCGTCGCGCCATTTGTCGAAGAAGTCGGTCATCTCGACCGTGAGGTCCTTCACGATCGTCAGGTTGCGCAGCGGCTCCAGTTGCAAACGCCCGCCTTCGGCGACCTCGCTGACGCGCGTGCGGCAGGTCCAGCGCGGCCGCCCGTTCACCACCATGGCACAGGAGCCGCACATGCCGACGCGGCAGGCGAAGCGATAGGACAAAGTCGGATCGTGCGCGCGCTGCACCTCGGTGACGACGTCGAGCACTGTCTGGTGCTCGCGCCGGGGCACGGCAAAGGATTGGAAGTGGCCCTCTTCGGTGCCGCGCCAGATCGAGACGTCGAGCGTCGCCGCGTCAGCCGTCATCGCTGCATGCCCCAGAGGTTCACCGTCCGCGCCTCGATAGCACGGAAGATCACCGATTCCACGAACAGACCGATGAGGATCACCGTCAGCAAACCGGAGAAGACCGTGGCGGTATCGAGATCGTTGCGCGCCTCGAAGATGTACCAGCCGATGCCACCGGAGCGCGACGACACGCCGAACACCAGTTCCGCCGCCACCAGCGTGCGCCAGGCGAAGGCCCAGCCGATCTTCAAGCCGGAGAGGATCGACGGAAACGCCGCCGGGATGAGGATGAGCCCGACATAGCGCGCACCTTTAAGTCCCATATTGCGGCCGCTCATGCGCAGCGTCTCGGGCACCGCGCGGAAGCCGGAGAGCGTATTGAGCGACACCGCCCACAGCACCGAATGGATGATGACGAAGACGAGCGACGGCGTGCCGAGGCCGAACCAGATCAGCGCCAGCGGCAACAGCGCGATCGCCGGCAACGGATTGAACATCGCCGTCAGCGTCGCGAGGATGCGCGTGCCGATCGTGCTCGCCACGGCGAAGGTCGTGAACACGGCGGCGCAGGCCAGCCCGCAGGCATAACCAATCGCAAGCGTTCGAAGCGAGGTCGCGGTGCGGTTGATCAGCACGCCGCTTTTGATGTCGCCCCAGAAGGTCTGGACCGTCTCGGTGAAGGTCGGGAAGAGCAGCGAGTTGTGGAGCCAGCGCGCATAGACTTCCCAGATGACGATCAGCACTACCAGGATCATCAGCCGCTGGAAGCTCTCGTTCTTGAGGACGCGCTCCGACAACGGCAGAGGCCGCTCGACGTCGCCGATGGTCACGGCCTCGCTCGGCTCGACCTCGAATTCGGGCCTGGCCGGCACTGCATCGTGGCGATGCACGTCGATGCTCATGCCGTCGCCGCCTGTTTCGCGTGCCCATCGGCAAACAGAAGATCGTGGATGCGCTTCGACATGGCGCCGAACTCTGGCCGGTCGATATTGCTGTAATCGAGCCCGCCGGTGTCCAGTTCGGCGCGCACGCGGCCCGGATGCGGCGACAGGACGAGGATGCGCGAGCCGACGATGATCGCTTCTTCGATGGAATGCGTCACGAACAGAACGGTGAATCGGAGCTGCTCCCACAGCGACAGCAATTCCTGCTGCATCGTGCGCCGCGTCAGCGCGTCGAGCGCGGCGAAGGGCTCGTCCATCAGCAGGATGTCGGGCTCAAGCGCCATCGCGCGGGCAATCGCCACGCGCATTTTCATGCCGCCCGAAAGCATGTGCGGATAGACGTCGCGAAATTGCGTGAGGTTGACCTTGGCGATGGCCGCTTCGGCGCGTTCGATCGCCTCGGCGCGGCGGAATTTACGCGTCGCGCGCATCGGGAACAGCACGTTCTGAAACACCGTTTTCCAGGGCATCAGCTGCTCGAATTCCTGGAACACCATCATGCGGTCGGGCCCGGGCGACACGATATCCTTGTTCCGAATGCGGATGGCACCTTCGACCGGCCGCATGAAGCCGCCGACGGCTTTCAGCAATGTGGATTTGCCGCAGCCGGACGGGCCGAGAATGACGTAGCGGTCGGCCTGGTACACGGAGAAGTCGACGCGATAGGTCGCCGTCACCAGATGGCGCGGCGTCTTGTATTGCAGCGTGACCCCGTTGACCGCGAGCAGCGGGGTATTCGCGTCTGCCGGCACGCCCAAGCTCAGCTTCCCGGCAAATTGTGGACGTTGGAGATGAACATGTCCTTCCAACTCGCGGGCTTCAGCGGCACCATTTTCACGCGCGCCATGTAGTCGGCGAATGCCATCGTCCGCAGCGGCGTCGTCGTCCACTGGTTCTCCGGATCGCGGATGATCTTTTCCGCTTGTGCGACCGGCAACTTCGATCTGTCCGCCTTAACCCACAATTCGGCGGCCGCATGCGGATCGGCCTTGATGTCCTTCATCGCCTCATCGAGCGCGGCCAGGAACGCCGTCACCAGCTTCGGCTGGCCTTCATAAAGCTTCGCGTTCGCATAGACGACGTTGAAAGTATGCGGCCCGCCGAGCACGTCGTAGCTGTTGAGCACGCGGTGCACGCGCTTGTCCTCGAGCTCTTCGTACTGGTACGGCGCCGACGTCAGATGCGCGGTGATCTCCGATTTGCCGCTCATCATCTGCGCGAAACCGTCGGGATGGCTGAGGGAGACGGTGAGCTCATCGAGCTTGTGCTCCTGGCCCGGACCGAACGCCTTCTCCGCCGCCATTTGCAGAATGACCGCCTGGATCGACACGCGCACGGCCGGCAGCGCGATGCGGTCCTTGTCGGTGAAGTCCTTGATGGTTTTGACGTTGGGATTGATGGTGTTGAGATAAAGCGGCATGGCGTTGAGCGCCGCGATGCCTTTGACCTTGATGTTGTTCTGCGTGCGCGCCCAGATCGTCACCAGCGGGCCGACGCCGCCCGAGGCGAAGTCGAGATTGCCGGAAATGAGCGCCTCGTTCATCGGCGGACCGCCGGTGAAGCGCACCCATTCGGTCGTGATATCGAGGCCCTGCTTCTTGCCTTCCGCTTCGAGGAGCTTCTTCTCCTGCATGATCGTGAGCGGCAGGTAGGAGATGCCGTACTGCTTGGCGATACGCACGACCCGTGGCTCGGCCTTGCCGGGCGACGCCGCGGCCAGGAGCGCGACGGCCGCGATCAGAACCAAGGCACGGAAATGTCTGAGATATCCCATCGTGATCCTCCCGGTAGGCTTGGCCATTGTTTTTGTTGCCCTATCATCCACCACGCCGCGCCCGCGTGGCAAGCAGCGATCCGCCTTCGGGAGCAGTCTCATGTCAGACCTCGTTGACCGCATTGAAACGGCGCTGGCCGAGCGTTTTGGCGAGCGGTTCCATGCGGAGGTGGCGCCGGCGGGGCGGGAAGAAGTTGCCCGAATGGCCGCGCATCGTGTGTGCCGACGATACCAAGCACGCGACGTCCCGCCCGATCTCGTTCGGCTGTTGTGTGCCTGCGCCCTATCTGCGCCGACGAAAAGCGATCTTCAACAGGCCGATATTCTGATTATTCGCGAGAAAACGAAGCGCCATGCCATCGGCGCGCTGCTTCCTGAAATGCCCTGGTTGATCGACGCGCCGGTGTTCGTCATCTTCCTCGCCAACGGCCGCCGCACCCCGCAAATCGCGGAGATGCGCGGCAAGCCGTTTCCGAACGATCATCTCGATCTGTTCTTCAACGCCGCCGTCGACGCCGCGATCGTGCTTGCCGGTTTCGTCCACGCGGCGGAGGCGATGGGACTAGGCTGCTGCCCGATCAGCGTGATCCGCGATCATGCGCAGGCGATCGCCGACATGTTTGCGCTGCCCGACAAGATTGTGCCGGTCGCCGGCCTCACGCTCGGCTGGCCGGCGGAGGCGGGTGCGATCTCGCCGCGGCTGCCACTGTCGGTCACGGTGCACGAGGAGCGCTATGGCGAGACCGATCTCGCCGCGAAGATCGACGCCTATGACCGTCGGCGTGCGGCGACACGCCCGTATCGCAAGCAGCGCGAGCCGGAGCGGTTCGGCACGGCCGATTTCTACGGCTGGTCGGAGGACAAGGCGCGGCAATATGCCAGTCCGCAACGCGCGGGCTTCGGCGCCTTCGTGCGCGAGCAAGGTTTCGTGCTCGAGTAATGCGATTTGCATCGTTGTAGCCTATAAGCTACAACGACTTCGGATGTTTTGAAGTCCGGCAAACCATCCAGTTTTCGCGATGGTTGCGGCGGTTGGCCGATCCGAACGCATCCGCGCGAGGCAGCGCCGTCGTCATCCTCCTTTGTGGAGGCGACAAGCGGACACAAGAAAAGGATATCGCCCGCGCCCGGGCTCTGGCAGAGAGTGTGTGAGATGAAAACGTCACGTTTCGATGCCGCTCGCTATCTCGACACCGAGGAACGGCAGACGGCCTATATCAGCGCGGCGCTCGAGACCGGTGATGCTGAGTTCATCCGCGATGCGCTCGGGCTTGTCGCGCGTGCCCGGGGCATCGCCAAGATCGCGAGATCGGCGGACTTGAATCGCGAAAGCCTCTATCGCGCGTTTGGCGAGAACGGAAATCCGGAATTTGCCACGGTGATGCGCGTCGTGCGGGCGCTCGGGTTGACCTTGTCCGCGCGGCCGGCTGTGCGGCGGCGGACGAAGAAGAAGGAAGCGGCGTGACTGGCGCCGACCCGAAAATCTGAAATAATACGAGCTGCAAGCCAATCAGATTTGGCCTGGTAAAAATAGCTGTCGTTCAAACTGGGATAGGGAACATGCTGTTCGTGAAGCCTCTGGCGCGTCTCGGCGCGTTTGGTTTCGTCGTCCTGTCGACCCTGATTGCGGCAGCACCGGCCCGCGCAGAGGACTGGCCGACGCGGCCTGTGCGTGTGATCAGTCCTTATCCCGCCGGCAGCGCCTCCGACACGGTCACACGCGTCGTGCTCGATCAGGCCTCGCAGATTGCCGGCAAGCCGTTCGTGATCGAAATTCGCACCGGCGCCGGCGGCAGCGTCGGTTTCGGCTCCGTCGCGAAGTCGACGCCGGACGGCTATACGGTCGCAACCAGCTCGTCGTCGATGGCGACCGAGAGCGTGCTGCACAGCAAGCTGCCATACGATCCGATCCGCGATTTCATCCATGTCGTGCTGCTCGGCACATCGCCGAACGTGCTCGTCGCGTCCAAGGCGAGCGGCTTCAAGACCGTTGCCGATCTCGTCGCCGCGGCGAAAGCAAAGCCCGGCACGCTGACCTTCGCATCCGCCGGCATCGGCTCCTCCTCGCACATGGCGGCAGAGCGCTTCCGGCTCGCCGCCAAGATCGACGTGCGTCACGTGCCGTTCCGCGAAGGCGGGCTGCTCGAAGTGATGGCCGGCCGCATCGATTTCTATTTCATCCCGCTCGCGGCGGCGGCATCGGCGCTGCACAACCAAAATCTGACGGTTCTGGCGGTGAGCTCGCCGAAGCGGATGGCGCTGCTGCCGAAGGTGCCCTCGATCACCGAGGCCGGCTATCCCGGCGCCGTATTCCGTTTCTGGAACGGGCTATCGGTGCCGGCGGGCACGCCGCGGGACGTCGTGCAGAAGATGCATGACGTCACCCAGAAGGCGCTTCAGTCGCCCGACGTGCAGGCCAAGCTCGCCAAGCTCGGCGTCGAGCCGGCGCATATGAGCGTCGAGGAGTTCGGCAAGTTCTTCCAGGACGACTACAACGCGACGCGCGAACTGGCGAAGGAAGCGAACCTCCATCCGCTGGATTGACCTCGATCGCCCGGTGTCCCGCGGACCTTCACGCGGGCTCACCGATCTCCGGCTTGCGCTGGAGCAAATAGCCCTGATCGAATGCGGCGATCGGCCCATAGCCGATCGCTGCCATGTGTTCGATCAGTTTCCGTTTGGAGACGTAGCGCATCGCCAGGGACGCTGGATGCAGCGGCGCATACAGGCGCTGCACCCTGAATTCGTCTTCCGCGCCATCGCTGAGATGGGTGCCCGTGATGATGATGAAGGCCGGCCGCAGCGCCGCCGCCTCCGTCAGCAAGTCGTAGGGCGCCCCGCTATATTCCAGCGACGAGGCGAACAGGATGGCGTCGACCGGAGCACGCGCGGCGGCTTCGGCGATGCTGGAGAAAAATGCGAGGCGCGCGTCGGCGAACTCGGCATTGCCGCAGGCAACGTAGTGCGGCTGCTCGACGATCGACCACAGCAGCGGGATGGCCTCGAGAAACCGGCGATTCTTGAAATAGAGTGCACCGAGCGAGCCGCCGAAATCGACGACATGCAAAGGCCGCTGCGGCGAAGCGTGCCCGGTGATGGCGGCGTGTTGCAGGCTCGTGAGCGCGGCCCATGAATAATTCGGTGTCCGGCGCGCCACGCCGCCGTGTTCGAAGGCGGCCTCACCGCGCTTGACGGCCAGCGCGGCCTTGCGCGTCGTCTCGAAAATGACCGGGTCGGCGTAGCCGGTCGCATGCCGCGCGGCGGCCGCGTATGAGCTGTAGCGGCCCGAATAGGCGATGGGGAGCCGGCGAAACAGGACGCGCGCCGCGACCGTGACCCGCTCGGGGAGAATTTGCCGCGCGAAGCTCTTGAGGAGCGGGACCATTGCCGTGCCGTCTGAAGCCGCCACGGCAAGGTGCCACAGGCCGGTTGTATCGGCAATGAACTACAAGCCGACGTCGTCGCCGCGCGCTTTATGCCTTCCTGATCCGGAAGGTCAGCACGTCCTCGGCTTCCGCCTTGCCTTCCAGCGCATCGCCGGTCTGGCGCAGCAAATTGGGAATGTCGATCGCCGCCAGCGGGTCGGTGCATTCGATGACGAGCAGGTCGCCGCTCGCCAGGGCCGCGAGCAGCTTTCGGGTCCGCAAAGCGGGCAGGGGGCACTTCAGGCCGCGCAGGCTGACCGTCTTTTCCGACATCGCCGCATCCTATTCCCGTGCTTTTGCCGGCGCGGTGTTGCGGTAGACTGCGGTCAAGGTCAACCCGGCAATCAAGCTCATTCCCATGCCATCCCAGCATCCCCAGGCTATCGCGCGTCTGACGCCGCTCGCCGGGGCCTTGGCCCTGATCGAGGCCCAGGTGAAACCGGTCGCGCCGGCACGCGGCCAATTGGCGGCCGGCCGGGTGCTGGCCGAGGACGTGACGGCGCCGCGGCGGCCCGAAGTGCCGATCGCGATCGCGGATGGCTGGGCGATCAGCGCCGACGACACGCTCGGCGCCGGCGGCACCTCGCCCGCCGCACTGGCACGCGCGCCGGTGCGGATCGATTCCGGCCAGCCTATGCCGCCGGGCACCGACAGCGTTGCCCCGCTCGACGCGGTGCAGGTGACGGCCGCCGGGGCGCAGGCGCTCGCGCCTGTTTTTCCCGAGGACGGCGTGCTGCCGATCGGCGGCGACGCTCATGTCGGTGAGACGCTGCGGCGGGCAGGCGAGCGGCTGCGGCTGTCGGACGTCGCCACCTTCACCGCGCTCGGCCTTGCCGCGCTCGGCCTGCGCGTGCCGCGGGTGCGACTGGTGCCGGCGCGCGACGACCCGATGATCGCCGCGGCGGCGCAGCTCATCGGCGCCGATCTCGAACGGCGCGGCGCGCTGCTGCGCGAGAGCGGCAGTCTCGACAATGCGCTACGGGCCGGCGACGCCGACATCGTCGTCGCCATCGGCGGCACCGGAACGGGCCGCAACGACGCGAGCGTGTCGGCGCTGCGGCGCGACGGCCGCGTCGCACTGCACGGGCTTGCTTTGTCGCCGGGCGAGAGCGCGGCCTTCGGCTTCGCCGGCGAGCAGCCGGTGCTGCTTCTGCCGGGGCGGCTCGACGCCGCGCTGGCGGTTTGGCTGACGCTCGGACGCCCGGCGGTCGATCGCCTTGCGGCCGCCAAGCCGGCGCTTGAGTTCGTTGAGACTGCGCGGCTGACGCGCAAGATCGCCTCGACCGTCGGCGTCACCGAGTTCGTCCCGGTCACGCGCGACGGCAGAGGCGCCGAGCCGCTGGCGGGCCGCTATCTGCCGCTGTCGGCGCTGTCGCGGGCCGACGGCTACGTCCTGGTCCCGGCCGAAAGCGAAGGCTATCCCGCCGGCTCCGCCGTTCGGATATGGCCTTGGCCATGAATGCGGATTCACAGCAGCCTGCGCGCGCCGAGGCGGAGCTCATGGCGCGCATCCGCGCCGCGGCGCAGCAGGAGCAGTTCCTCGAAGTCGTATCGCCCGAGGAGGCGCATGCGCGGTTTGCGCGCCGCGTGAGCTGGGCGCCGCTTGTTGGCGAGAACGTACGTATCGCCGACGCACTCGGCCGCGTCCTGGCGCACGACGTCGCGGCGCTTGCCGACGCGCCGCCTTTCGATCGCTCGAATGTCGACGGCTTCGCCGTGCGGGCGGCGGATACGCTCGGCGCCACTGATAGCCGGCCGAAGGTGCTCACGCTGAACGCCGAAGTGATCGCCTGCGGCCATGAACCGAAGCTCGATGTCGGCGGCGCCACCGCCACCGCCGTCGCCACCGGCGGCATCATTCCGCGCGGCGCCGATGCCGTCGTCATGATCGAGCATACCGAATTGATTGAACGCGGCGTGCCGGCGATCGAGGTGCGGCGTCCGGCTTCGCCCGGACAATTCATCTCCTATGCCGGTTCCGACATCGCGCGCGGCGAGACGCTGTTGCGTAGAGGCGTGCGCATCGGTTCGCGCGAAATCGGCATGCTGGTTGCGGCCGGGCACGGCAGCGTCGACGTGGTGCGGCGGCCCAAGATTGCGGTGCTGTCGACCGGCGATGAACTGGTGCCGCCCGGCGCCGTCCTGAAGGCCGCGCAGGTCTACGACAGCAATGGCGCGATCGTCGCCGCGGCAATAACGGAAACGGGTGGCGAGCCGGTCGCGTTCGGGGTGTTTCCGGACCACGAACAGAAATTGGAAACGGCGGTCCGCGCGGCGCTCGCCGCCTGCGACATGGTGGTGCTGTCCGGGGGCACGTCGAAGGGCGCGGGCGACCTGTCGCATACTGTCGTTTCTCGGCTCGGCGACATCGTCGTGCATGGCGTCGCGCTCAAGCCCGGAAAGCCGCTGTGCCTCGGCATCGCGCAGGACAAGCCGATCGTCGTGCTGCCGGGCTTCCCGACCTCGGCGATCTTCACCTTTCACACGTTCGTCGCGCCCTTGATCCGCGCCTGGGCTGGCCTGCCGCCCGAGTCAGCCGAGCAGGTGAGCGCGCGCGTGCCGGTGCGAATCGCTTCCGAGCTCGGGCGTGAGGAATTCGTGCTGGTGTCGCTGATCGAGGCCGAGGACGGCACGGTCGCTTTCCCGACCGGCAAAGGCTCGGGCGCGGTGACGAGCTTCTCGCAGGCCGACGGCTTCTTGAGCATCGATGCGCTCGCGGCGGCCCTCGAGGCCGGCAGTGAGGCGAAGGTGACCTTGATCGGAAGCGCCGCGCATGCGCCAGACCTTGTGGTCATGGGCAGTCATGACGTGGCGCTCGACGCAGTCATCGGCGCCGCCATTGCGCGCGGCTTTTCCGCGCGCGTGCTCGCCGTCGGCAGCCTTGGCGGAGCGGCGGCAATCGCCCGCGGCGAATGCGACATTGCCCCCGTGCATCTGATCGATCCGAAGACCGGCAAATATAATGTGCACCTGGTGCAGCCGGGCCTCACGCTCGTGCCCGGTTGGCGGCGCATGCAAGGCATTCTTTTCCGCCCGGGCGACAAGCGCTTCGAGGGCCGCAGCGCGAAGGACGCGCTTAGGGCTGTGCTCGAGGATCCCAAGGCGCTGATGGTCAACCGCAACGCCGGTTCCGGCACGCGCGCGCTGATGGACACGCTGCTCGAAGGCAAGAAGCCGCCCGGCTATGCCAACCAGCCGAAGTCGCACAACGCCGTTGCCGCGGCGATCGCACAAGACCGTGCCGACTGGGGCCTCGCCATCGAGCCGGTGGCGAAGATGTATGGGCTCGGCTTCCTGCCGGTGGCGCCGGAGCATTACGATTTTCTTGTCGCGGACCGGCGGCGTCCACATGCAGCGGTCGAAGCCTTTCTCGCCGCGCTCAAGGACGAGCCGACGCGCGCGCGCATCCGTGCGCTCGGGATGGAGCCGGCGTGAGGCCGCCTCATCGGCGCAGTGGAACCGCCCGCTAAATGCCCGTAAATACGGCATGTTCGTACCGTCGTACTCGGGCGGTTCGCGATACTTCACATTTCCGGCCAGCTTAGGACCAATTAAAGCCCAGCCTCTCGCCTCCCCTCGCGATCAAAGAACGTATGGAGGTGTCTATGAGTGCATTGGGCCTCGACGATGTAGACGATCCGCGCGGTGTCCTCGCCTACGCGCCCCGGCGGCATCGCCGCGGCGGCGATGAATCGACGATCCGGCCGGTGCTGGAGCGTCTCGGCCGAAGCGAGGGTCCTGTGCCGGACGCACGTCTTGTGCGCAAGGCACCGGTTCAGGAACTGCCGCCACCGGATGTCGAGATGGTCGCCAAGAGCGCCTTGCCGATGGCGGCGCGCCTGGTCGCCGCCGCCGCGGTGTTGGCGCTGGTCGGCATTGCGGCCGCTGGCTATCTCATTCCGTCGACAAAAGATCATGCGGCGGCAACAAGCGGTTCGGCGCCGTCATTGCTGCCGAAGCCGGTGCAAACGGTGAGCATCCAGCGGCCGGATGCATCCGGCGTTGCCCAGCCGGCGGCGCGTCTCCTGAAGGACGATGCCCGCGTGCCGCAGGCCATGTCCGCGGCGTCGGCAAGTGCGTCGGCAGAGACTGCGCTCCCGCCATTGCGTCCGGCGGCCTCGAACGATCCGTCGGAGGCCCCGCTGAAAACGTGGGCGGCGATTCCGGCCGGCGCCGAGACCTCGGGCTGGTCATCGGCATCGCAGACCATCGCGCACCAGGCGCCTCCCGCCTCTACCGATGCAGCGCCGGCGTCGCACGACGCGACGCCTGCGACCGACGGCCATGCAGCCGCGCACAAATCCGCGCCGGTCCATCATGGTACGCGCCATGCCGCGCACCATCGCGTCGTGCATCACCGGCGGGCGCGGGCCGCCAGGGCACAGGCCGCGCAACATGGCGGACAAGCCGCGCAGCCGGCGCAGACCGAGGCGGCGCAAACTCAACCGGTGAAGAAGCTGCCGCTCCAGGCTGCGATCGATCGCATTTTCGGCAACAGCAAGGGTGCCGCTGGCGCGCCTCCGCCGCCGCAGCAATAAGCGAGTCCAACGAATTGACGAGCGCCCGGCCCGACGGCCGGGCGTTTGCTTTTGCGCCGGCGGCAGCCGTGAGATCGACCGGTGTTTGCGGGAGGCTCGCGAAGCGCCCTATATAGTCGCCATGCGCATCATCGGCCTCGCCGGCTGGAGCGGCTCCGGCAAAACCACTTTGATCACCAAGCTCATTCCGCGGCTGACCGCGCGCGGTCTGCGCGTATCGACGCTCAAGCACGCGCACCATGGCTTCGACCTCGACCAGCCGGGCAAGGACTCGTTCATGCATCGCGTCGCGGGGGCGACCGAGGTTCTTGTCTCCTCGGCGCGGCGCTTCGCCGTCCTGCACGAGCTGCGCGACGAACCGGAATGGAATTTGCCGGCGCTGGTCGAGAAAATGTCGCCGGTCGATCTCATCCTGGTCGAGGGATTCAAGCGTGACGCCTTTCCAAAGGTCGAGATCCACCGCGCCGCGAACGGCAAGCCGCTTCTTCATCCGGACGATTCGCATATCGTCGCCATCGCCGCGGACGTCTCTCTGCCGCAAGCGAAGGTGCCGGTGATCGATCTCGACGACATCGGTGCGATCGCCGAACTTGTGCTGGCGAAGGCCGTTTCGCTCGACGAGGCCGCGGCCTTGCGGGGCTCCTGATGGCGCAACTGACCGACGACTGCTTCGCATTCTCGGGGCCGCTGTTGCGTCTCGACGACATGGAGCGGTTGATCGGCGAGCGCATTGCGCCGGTCAAAGAGGTCGAGCGCGTGCCGATCGCTCAAGCGCGCGGCCGCGTGCTGGCGGCGGACCTCATCGCTCCGCTGAACCTGCCGCCGTTCGACAATTCCGCGGTCGATGGTTACGCCGTGCGCCACGCCGATTTGAAATCCGGCGCGGCAACGCGACTCGCGATCTCCGGCCGGCTGACGGCCGGTGCGGACGATTGTCTGTCGCTGAAACCGGGCGAGGCGATCCGCATCTTCACCGGCGCGCCGATGCCCGCCGGCGCCGACACCGTGTTCATGCAGGAGGACGTCGAGGTCGACGGCACCGCGGTCGTCGTGCCCAAAGGATTGAAGCGCGGCGCGAACCGCAGGCTCGCCGGCGAAGACATTGCCGGAGGCGCGACGGCGCTCGCCGCCGGCACCGTGCTCGAGCCGCAGCACATTGCGCTCGCCGCCGCGCTCGGCATCGCCGCTCTCGACGTGAGGCGGCCTCTGCGCGTGGCGATCTTCTCGACCGGCGACGAGGTCGTCGAGCCCGGGGCATCGCTGCCGCGCGCGGCGATCTACGACGCCAACCGCTACCTGCTGCGCGAACTGTTGGAGCGGCTTCGCGCGCGCGTGACCGATCTCGGCATCCTTGCCGACGATCCGGAGCCGCTGGCGCAGGCGCTGCGCGCGGCGGCGGCGGGGCACGATCTGATCGTCACGTCCGGCGGCGTCTCGACCGGCGAGGCCGATTACGTCCGCAATGCGGTGGAGAAGATCGGCAGTCTGGTGTTTTGGCGCGTCGCCATCAAGCCGGGCCGGCCGGTGGCGCTCGGCGTCATTCGCGCCGAGAACGGCGA
>DATCFB010000196.1:0-27358 GCA_036509755.1 Pseudolabrys sp.
CCGCCCAGGTGATGATCGCGATCATCGGCACGAGGCTCCCCTCGGTCCGGCAGGTCTGCATGATGCCGCTGTAATGGCTGATGTTGGCGGTCGTCATGAACGGCCCGCCGATCCACCAGTCGTTGTAGGCGCCGGTGTGCCCCTGCGCGACGATGACGTTATCGCAGGTCGTGTTGTGGTCGTTGATCCGGATCACCATCGTGCCTTCGACGGCGAAGTTGAGATCCTTTGGCAGCGCGCTCCATGAGCGCGACGCCACCACACTGCCGTTGCCGAGCTGCGTCCCGAACCATTCGGTCGGACCGGTCGATCCCTTGCGGCCGGCCTTGACGACGATCTGCGCGCTTTTCAAACCGCTGAGCACGCTGCCCGAGGCGCCGCCATAGGGCTGTCCCGACGTGATGCTGTGGCCGGTCTCCGTGAAGGAGAAGTATTGCACGCCGGCGATGTTGAATTTGACGTCGTTGTTGTGCTCGCTCGCGGCTTGAGCCGCCGGCGCGCCGCTGATGAGCGCGCCGGCGAGCAGCATTGCGATGAGAGGCGATCGCATTGTTTTGTTCCTCAGGGCTGAATGATGCCGATGCTGAAATTGTTCACGCACGGCGTCTGCGGCGCGAAGATCACGATCGCCGGCTTGCGGCTGCCCGTGATCTGGCAGGTCTGCTCGGTGGCGCCGCTGACCGAGATGTGCGCGCCTTTCATGCCCGGGCCGCCCATCCACCAATTGTTCGTGGTGCCGAAGTTGCCTTGCGCGACGATGATGTTGCTGCAGGTGATCGTATTGCCGTTGGCGCTGCCCATGCTGAGCGTCCCTTCGACGGCGAAGTTCAGGCTGTCCGGATAGGTGCCCTTGGTGTCGCAGACCAAAGTCTGGCCCGAGCCGACCTGCTGCTTGAACCAGGTGGCCACGCTGCTCGATCCTTTGCGGCCCGCGGTGACGGTGATCAGGCCCTTGCCGCTGCTGATGCCGGCGGTCGCGCCGCCGTAGGGCTGGCCGCTGGTGATGCTGTAGCCGGTCTGCTGGAAGTTGAAGGTTTGAAGGCCGTTGACGGCGAAGAACACCTCGTTGTCGTGCTCACTGGCGGCGATGGCGCCGAACGTGGTGACGGCCAGCACGGCAGCGCCGATCGCGGCGCGGCTCAGGATCTTCATGACAATGCTCCCCCTGTTGGCGGCCCGGTTGTGGCATCGATGGGCCTACAACCCGGATAATACACAAATAGGGTAAGCTCGCAAAGGTTGTATTTCAGTCGACTTCGCGCAGGTCCGGCCGGGGGCGCCGGCCAAACAAAAAGGGCGGCCGCGAGGCCGCCCTTTCGCAACTAGACTGGCTGTGGCCTATGGGCGCTGCTTACTCGGCAGCGCCGCCATGGGCGGCTTCCGGCTCGCGCTCGGACTTCTGCTTGCCCTCAAGGTCCTCGCCGGTGGTCTGGTCGACGGCCTTCATCGACAGGCGAACCTTGCCGCGCTCGTCCATGCCGAGCAGCTTGACCTTGACCTTGTCGCCTTCCTTGACGACGTCGGAGGTCTTCTGCACGCGGTGCGCCGCGAGCTGCGAGATGTGCACGAGGCCGTCCTTGGCGCCGAAGAAGTTCACGAAGGCGCCGAAGTCCATCACCTTGACGACCGTGCCCTCGTAGATGTGGCCGGGCTCCGGATCGGAGGCGATCGACTTGATCCAGTTGATCGCCGCCTTGATCGACTCGCCCGAGGCCGAGGCGACCTTCACCGAGCCGTCGTCCTCGATGTTGATCTTGGCGCCGGTCTTCTCGACGATCTCGCGGATCACCTTGCCGCCCGTGCCGATCACTTCGCGGATCTTGTCGGTCGGAATCTTGAACATCTCGATGCGCGGCGCATGCTCGCCGAGTTCGGCGCGCGCGGCGGTGAGCGCCTTGGACATCTCGCCAAGGATGTGCAGACGGCCCTCCTTCGCCTGACCGAGCGCGACCTTCATGATCTCCTCGGTGATGCCGGCGATCTTGATGTCCATCTGGAGCGACGTGATGCCCTGATCGGTGCCCGCCACCTTGAAGTCCATGTCGCCGAGGTGATCCTCGTCACCGAGGATGTCGGAGAGCACGGCGTAGCGCTTATCCTCGAGGATGAGACCCATGGCGATTCCGGCGGTCGGCCGCTTGAGCGGCACGCCCGCGTCCATCAGCGCCAGCGACGAGCCGCAAACGGTGGCCATCGACGAGGAGCCGTTCGATTCGGTGATCTCCGACACGACGCGAATGGTGTAGGGGAACTCCTCCTTGCCCGGCAGGACCGGATGGATCGCGCGCCAGGCGAGCTTGCCGTGGCCGATCTCGCGACGCTTGGTGCCGCCGAGGCGGCCGGTCTCGCCGACCGAATAGGGCGGAAAATTGTAGTGCAGCAGGAACGATTCCTTGTAGGTGCCCTGCAACGCGTCGATCCACTGCTCGTCCTCGCCGGTGCCGAGCGTGGTGACGACCAGCGCCTGCGTCTCACCGCGGGTGAACAGCGCCGAACCGTGCGTGCGCGGCAGCACGCCGACTTCGGCAACGATCGGGCGGACGGTCTTGAGATCGCGGCCGTCGATGCGCTTGCTGGTGTCGAGGATATTCCAGCGGACGATCTTGGCCTCGAGCTTCTTGAACACGCCACCGACGCGCTGCTTGTCGTAAGCGGGCTCGGCGCCTTCCGGGAAGAAGTGCGCCATCACCTTTTCCTTCACCGCGCCGACCGCCTTGTAGCGGTCCTGCTTCACGGGAAGCGAATAGGCGGCGCGCAGGTCCTTCTCGGCGAGGCCGAGCATTTCCTTTTCAAGGGCGGCGTTGTCGGGGAGCGTCAGCTCGCGCGGCTCCTTCGCGGCCTTCTCGGCGAGATCGATGATCGCCTGGATGACCGGCTGGAAGTGGCGGTGACCGAACATCACGGCGCCGAGCATGATCTCTTCGGCCAATTCCTTGGCTTCCGACTCGACCATCAGCACCGCATCGGTGGTGCCGGCGACGACGAGGTCGAGCTGGCTATCGACCATCTCGTCGAGCTGCGGGTTGAGCACGTATTCGTTGTTGATGAAGCCGACGCGCGCCGCGCCGATCGGGCCCATGAAGGGCGCGCCCGACAGCGTCAGCGCGGCCGACGACGCGACCATCGCGAGGATATCGGGATCGTTCTCGAGATCGTGCGACATCGTGGTGATGATGATCTGCGTCTCGCAGCGCCAGCCGTCGGCGAACAGCGGACGGACCGGACGGTCGATCAGGCGGGAGACCAATGTCTCCTTCTCGGTCGGACGGCCTTCACGCTTGAAATAGCCGCCTGGAATGCGGCCCGCGGCGTAGAACTTTTCCTGATAGTCGACGGTCAGCGGCAGGAAGTCGACGCCTTCGCGCGGCGTCTTGGCGGCGACGACTGTGGCGAGGACGGTCGTATCGCCGTAGGTGGCGAGCACTGCGCCGTCGGCCTGACGCGCCATGCGGCCGGTCTCGAGCGTGAGCTTGCGCCCACCCCAATCGAGTTCAACTCGATGAATATCGAACATTTCGTATGTCTCTCATGGTTCGGGCAATCTCCGAACGCCATGAGCAAGACGGCAAGGCGCTCTCACCTGCGTATCGAGCGATACGCGGAGCGAACGAGCGTCTTGCGATCCTGCCATGGCGGTTCGAACCTTGCCTGGCGCGGGCGGCGGCCCCATGCCGTCGGTCCGCTGTCAAATTCCGGCGACGCGGTTCGCCGCCGGAGCAAACGGCGTCCGCGCGTGGCGCGAACGCTTCACAGACGCGCGGGGCCGCATAGCTGCGCCCTCGCGCGCCAAACGATCAGCGGCGAATGCCGAGCTTCTCGATCAATTGCTTGTAGCTCGCCTCGTTGGTGCGCCGCAGATAGTCGAGCAGCGTACGGCGCTGGCTCACCATCTTGAGCAGACCCCGGCGCGAGTGGTTGTCCTTCGCGTGCGTCTTGAAATGCTCGGTCAGATTGGTGATCCGCTCCGAGAGGATCGCCACCTGCACTTCCGGCGAGCCGGTGTCGTTCGGCTTCTTGGCGAAATCCTTGATCACTTCAGCCTTGCGGCTGGTGGTAACCGACATCGGTCATCCTTTCACTGGCGGCCGGGCTCGTCCGACGACCCCGGCCAGGTTGAACACGCGCTTGGGGACGATCTCGCCATGGTCGAATTCGGCGAGCGCCAGCAACTGGCCTGCCACCGTCACGGCAACTGTGCCGCGAAAATTGGGAGCGTCCCGTCCGCGCAACAAAACGGCTTGGCCTCTTGCGAGCCTCGCCGCATCTGCCCGGCTGACGGCCAGCGCCGGGATGTCGTCCAGCGCGGTCTCGACGGGCATGAGCGCGTCGGCGAGGGTTACCTCGCCGGCTGCGGCTCTATGGCATAGAGCTTCCAGATGTTCCAGCAAAATCATGCTTTCCGGGTGGAACGGGCCTACCGCGGCGCGCCGTAGCGCGCTGACATGGCCGTAACAGCCCAGCGCGCGGCCGATATCGCGCGCCAGCGACCGGACATAGGTGCCCTTGCCGCATTCGGCCTCGAGCACGGCATGGTCGGCGTCCGGCGCCTCGATGAGTTCCAGCCGGGCAATTTCCACAGGTCGTGCTTGTAATTCAACAACCTCGCCGTCACGGGCGAGATCGTAGGCGCGCTCACCCTCGATCTTGATCGCCGAGTAGCGCGGCGGTACCTGCTGGACGGTGCCGATGTAGGCGGGCAGGGCAGCGCGGACCGCCTCAGCCGTCGGCCGGGCGTCGCTCTGCGCCATCACGCGGCCTTCGGCATCGTCGGTGTCGCGCTCTTCGCCCCACCGGATGGTGAAGCGGTAGAGCTTGCGGCCGTCCATGACGAAGGGAACGGTCTTGGTCGCCTCGCCCATGGCGATCGGCAGGGCGCCGGAGGCGAGCGGATCCAGCGTGCCGGCATGCCCGCACCGCTTGGCGGAGAACAGCCGCTTGACGACGCTGACCGCGTGGGTCGAGGTCATGCCGACCGGCTTGTCGAGCACCACCCAGCCATGGACGTCTCGCTTGTCGCGCTTGAATTGCTTTTTGTGCTCGCGCGGTTTTGCTCCGTCCTCGCCACGTTGTTCCCTCCCCCCTTGAGGGGGAGGGGGAGGGACAGGGACGGGGGTGGAAGCTTGCGCGGGCGTCTCGGGATTACCCCCCTCCCGATCAAGAGGGGAGGCGAGCGAAGCATCAGCCGCGTCCACGAACTTATTCATCGCCACTCTCGTCTTTGGTCAAATCCCGCTTCACCTCGGGCGACCGCAGCAGCCTGTCGATGCGTTCGGCCTCCTCGAAGCGCTCGTCGACCCGGAAACGGATGTCCGGCGCGAATTTGAGGTTGATGCGGTGCGCGATCTCCGTGCGCAGGCGCTTCTTGTGGCGGTCGAAAGCGGTGACGACCTCATCGGCGTCGCGTCCGCCCATCGGCATCACGTAGATGGTGGCGAGCCTCAGGTCGGGGCTCATGCGCACTTCCGGCACGGTGATGAGGTGCGCCTCGATGACGGGATCGTGTATGTCGCCGCGCGTAAGCATCTCGGCAATCGCGTGGCGCACCAACTCGCCGACGCGTAGCTGGCGCTGCGAGGCGTTGGGGCCACTGTCGCGAGACTGTTTCTTGCGCATATGCGTTCCAAAAGACTCTTGTCATAGCCGGGCTCGTTCCGGCCATTGCGCCCAGGCGGACACGCGGTGCCACCCGCTCGGGAATGCCCGGGACATAGGCGTCTTTCAAACGCCGTTCTTCGAACGCCTATGCCCAGACAAGACAGTGGAAATGGCGGAGTAGAAAATCTACGCGCGTGTGAGACTTGGACTCACAGCGAGCGCTGAATCGTCTCCACCCGGTAGCATTCGATGACGTCGCCTTGCCGCATGTCCTGGTAATTCTCGAAGGCCATGCCACATTCCATTCCGGCGCCGACGTCCTTGACGTCGTCCTTGAAGCGCTTGAGCTGCGATAGCTTGCCTTCGTGGACGACGACGTTGTCGCGGATCAGCCGCACATTGGCGCCGCGCTCCACCGTGCCGTCGGTGACGCGACAGCCCGCGATGTTGCCGACCTTCGACACCTTGAAGACTTCCAAGATTTGCGCGTTGCCCAGCATGGTCTCGCGCAAAGTCGGCGGGAGCAACCCGGACATCGCCTTTTTCACATCGTCCACGAGGTCATAGATGATGTTGTAATAGCGGATCTCGATGCCGGAGCGCGCCGCCGCCTCGCGCGCTTCTTTGTTGGCGCGCACGTTGAAGGCGATGATCGGAACGCCCGAAGCTTCGGCGAGGGTGACGTCGCTCTCCGAGATGCCGCCAACGCCGGAATGCAGAACGCGCGCCGCGACTTCCTCGGTGCCGAGCTTGTCGAGCGAGCCGATGATCGCTTCGACGGAGCCCTGCACATCGCCCTTGATGATCAGGGGGAATTCCTTGCGGCCCGCGGTCTGGGCCTGCGCCATCATCTGCTCGAGCGAGCCGCGCATGCCGGTGGCGCGCGCCGCCGTCTTTTCGCGCTTCTGGCGCGCACGATAATCGGTGACCTCGCGGGCGCGGGCCTCGTTCTCGACGACGGCGAGGCGGTCGCCCGCATCGGGCGTGCCGGAGAAGCCGAGAACCTCTACGGGCATCGAGGGTCCGGCGCTGCCGATGGTTTCGCCGGTGTCGGAGACTAGCGCGCGCACGCGGCCCCATTCGGCGCCGGCCACGACCAGATCGCCGACACTCAGCGTGCCGCGCTGGATCAGAACGGTCGCCACCGGGCCGCGGCCGCGGTCGAGCTTGGCCTCGATGACCGTGCCTTCGGCGGCGCGGTCGGGATTGGCCTTGAGGTCGAGGAGTTCGGATTGCAGCGACACCATCTCGAGCAGCTTGTCGATGTTGGTCTTCTGCGTCGCCGAAACTTCGACGTCGACGACCTCGCCGCCCATCGATTCGACCTGAATCTCGTGCTGCAACAGATCGGTGCGGACGCGGTTCGGATTGGCGTCCGGTTTGTCCATTTTGTTGATGGCGACGATGATCGGAACCTTGGCCGCCTTAGCGTGATGGATGGCTTCCACCGTCTGCGGCATGACGCCGTCGTCAGCCGCCACGACGAGAATGACGATGTCGGTCACCTTCGCGCCGCGCGCGCGCATCGCCGTGAAGGCGGCGTGGCCTGGCGTGTCGATGAAGGTGATCTTGCCGCCCGACGGCGCGGTCACCTGATAGGCGCCGATGTGCTGGGTGATGCCGCCGGCCTCGCCTGCCGCCACTTCCGCGGAGCGGATCGAATCGAGCAGCGACGTCTTGCCGTGGTCGACGTGACCCATCACTGTGACGACCGGCGCGCGCTGCTTCAGCGTCTCCGTCTCGTCCGCGACGTCGAACAAACCTTCTTCGACATCCGATTCCGAGACGCGGCGGACGCTGTGCCCCATCTCCTCGGCGATGAGTTGCGCGGTGTCGGCATCGATCACGTCGTTGATCGTCGCCATCTGGCCCTGCTTCATCAGCAGGCGAATGACTTCGACCGCGCGCTCGGACATGCGGTTGGCGAGCTCCTGGATGGAGATCGCGTCCGGAATCGTCACCTCGCGCACGAGCTTTTCTTTCGACTCGGACGGTTGGCCCTTCATGCGTTGCGTGCGGCGGCGGAACGAAGCGATCGAGCGTTCGCGCACTTCGCCGGCGGAGAGCGCGTTGATAACGGTCAGGCGGCCGCGCTGCTTCTCGGCTCCGACGCGCGGCGCCGGACGCGGCGGCGTCACGGGGCGGCCGGGCGCGCCGCGACGGCGCGCAGGCGCTTCCTCTTCCTCGGCCTCGAGCGTCAGCCGTGCGGCCGGGGCCCCCGGCGTCCCGGGACGCCGCGCCTCAGGCTCGCCGAGGCGCTTCTTGGCGACCTCGTCGGCCTTGCGCTTGGACTGTTCATCGTGCTTGCGGCGCTCTTCCTCGTCGTGCTTGCGCGTGACCGCGGCCTCGCGGTCGACCCGCTCGGCCTCATCCTGGACGGCGCGGCGCTTGGCTTCCTCTACGGCGTTATTGCGCTCTTCCGCTTCGCGCACGCGCGAGTCGGCGAGTGCATGGGCGCGGGCGCTGCGCTCTTCTTCCGTCAAGGTGCGCAGCACGACTCCGGAGGGCTTCTTCGGCGCTTCGGGTGCCGCCGCGGCGGGACGCGGTGCAGGAGCGGCCGCCCTTTTCGGCGCCTCGAAGACGGGGTCTGGCTTCGCTTCGCCGGGGCCGACGATGCGCCGCTTCACCTTCTCGACCACGACCTGCTTGCTGCGGCCATGGCTGAAGCTCTGGCGCACGACACCCGTTTCGGTGCGCGGCTTGAGGGTCAGCTTGGGACCACCAACGCTCAGTTTCTTTTCGCCAGGATTCTTGGTCTCAGTCATTCCGTATTTTGTCCTTCAGCGCCCTTCGTCGGCGCGTCTGCGCGAACCGCTGCGGTCGAATTACTGGACCGGAAGCGCGCATAGCGTGCAACGCGAGCGAGAAAGGTCTCGCTCCCGGGCCCGGCAAGCAGGGCTGCATGTACCACATTTGGGCGGTTCAGTGCCAAATCCAACTGGGTCCCCGAAAAATCCTCAATGACGACGATTTTCCGCTTTCCGTCCTCGTTTGCGTGCGCCACCGCGCCGGAAAGCTTGCGCCTCCCGTCTCGGGCGGAGTCGCTCGCGTGGATCAGGGCCCGCGCCTCGCCTTTTCCTAAAGCGGCCTCGACCTTGGCAAAGCCCGACACCACCACTCCCGCCTTGCCGGCGATCGCCAGCGCGTCGAGTGCCGCCCGTTCGAGCATCTTTTCGGTCTGCTCGGCCAGGTCGGCGGCGGCGCGGACTTCCTGCCTGAAGCCGCGGGCGAAAACGTTGCGTTTGACCGCCTGCTCGACGGCGATGCGGGTCGCACTGACCCACAGCCCTCGGCCCGGCAGTCTGCGCCTCACGTCGGCGACGACCTCGCCGCCCGGCGCGAGCACGAAGCGGATCAGTTCGTCGACCGGCTTGACCTCGCGCGATAGCGCACAGGTGCGTTCGGTCCCCGGGGCCGAGGCCCCGCGGTCGAGCTCAGTGTCCTGCGCGACTGCCAGCATCGTCCGTCCGCTCTCGTTACGCTTCCACCGGCGCCGCCTCGCCCTCGGCCTCTTCGGCCGGGGGGTTCAGTTCGGCCTCGGTCACCCAGCCGGCCATCAAACGCGCCTGCATGATCAGCACCTCGGCGTCCTCGCGCGACACATTGAGGCCGTCGAAGAAGCCCGGCTCGCGCTTGGCTTCGCCGTCCTTACGCTCGGTCCAGCCGATGAGATCGTCCGTCGCGCAGCCGGCGAGGTCCTCGACCGTCTTCACGCCGTTCTCGCCGAGATTGACCAGCATGGCCGTAGCGATGCCCGGCACGTCTTTGACCGCGTCCTCGACACCGAGTTCCTTGCGGCGGGCGTCGAGTTCGGCTTCCTGTTGCGCTAGGTATTCGCGCGCGCGCTCTTGAAGCTCGCGGGCGGTGTCCTCGTCGAAACCTTCGATCGACGCAATTTCCTTCTCTTCGACGAGCGCGAGCTCCTCGATCGAGCCGAAGCCTTCCGAGGCCAGCAACTGGCCGACCACCTCGTCGAGATTGAGCGCATCGACGAAGATCTTCGTACGGCTCTCGAACTCGGCCTGGCGGCGCTCGGACTCTTCCTGCTCGGTCAGGATGTCGATGTCCCAGCCGGTGAGCTGCGAGGCGAGACGCACGTTCTGGCCGCGTCGGCCGATCGCCAGCGACAATTGCTGGTCCGGCACGACGACCTCGATGCGTTCCTTGTCCTCGTCGAGCACCACCTTGGCGACTTCGGCCGGCGCCAGCGCGTTCACCACGAAGGTGGCGATGTCCGGCGACCACGGAATGATGTCGATCTTCTCGCCTTGCAATTCGTTCACCACCGCCTGCACGCGCGAGCCGCGCATGCCGACGCAGGCGCCGACCGGGTCGACGCTCGAATCGCGCGAAATCACGGCGATTTTGGCGCGCGAGCCGGGATCGCGGGCGACCGCCTTCACTTCGACAATGCCGTCATAAATCTCCGGCACTTCCTGCGCGAACAGCTTGGCGGTGAATTGCGGATGCGTGCGCGACAGGAAAATCTGCGGCCCGCGCGGCTCGCGGCGCACGTCGTAGATATAGGCGCGGATGCGGTCGCCGTTGCGGAACACTTCGCGCGGCAGAAGTTCGTCGCGGCGGACGATCGCTTCGCCACGACCGAGATCGACGACGACGTTGCCGTATTCGACGCGCTTGACGATGCCGTTGACGATGTCGCCGATGCGGTCCTTGTACTCGGCGTATTGCCGGTCGCGTTCGGCCTCGCGCACCTTCTGCACGATCACCTGCTTGGCCGACTGCGCTGCGATACGGCCGTATTCGAGCGGCGGCAGCGGATCGGCGATGGTGTCGCCGACCTGCGCGGCCGGATGTCGCTTGCGCGCGTCCTCGACGGTGATCTGGTTCGACGAGTTCTCGACCTGCTCGGCGACGAGCATGTGGCGCGTCAGGCGCAATTCGCCTGTCTTGGGCTCGATCTCGGCATGCACGTCGGTCTCGGCGCCGTAGCGCGAGCGCGCCGCCTTGGCGATCGCATCCTCCATCGCGGCGATGACGATCCCCCGGTCGATGGACTTCTCACGGGCGACCGCGTCGGCGATCTGCAGCAATTCGAGCCTGTTGGCGCTGACAGCCATAGCTCACTCTCCTCCTTTGACGGCAGGCCGCTGTGGCCGCTGCCGGGATTGTCTCACTTCGCGTCTCTCTTCGCGTTTGGCCGCGCGCCTCTCGCGCTTGGCCGCCTTCTCGCGCCGCAGGGCCACGGTCACCAGGTCGTCGGTGAGCATCAGCTTTGCTTCGCTCATGTCTTCGATCGGCAGCAGGACCAACGCGTCCTCGCCTTCGGCCGCCTCGTCGCGCTGCAGCCGCGCCAGATGCCCCTCGGTGCCGGCGAGCGCGCCCTTGAAGCGCTTGCGGCCGTTCACCGGCATGGTCATTTCGATGCGGACCAGATGCCCGGCATGGCGGTCGAAATCCGACTTGCGCACCAGTGGCCGGTCAATGCCCGGCGAGGAAACCTCCAACCGGTAGGCGCGGTCGACAGGGTCGGCCACGTCGAGCACCGGCGACAGCGCCCGCGAGACCTCCTCGCAGTCCTCGACCGTCATCGAGCCGTCCGGCCGCTCGGCCATGACCTGGACGGTGCAGCCTTCGGAGCCCGAAACGCGCACCCGAACCAGGCGAAATCCGAGTTGCCCGAGGACGGGCTCGACGATCACGCCGACGCGCGCCGGCAGCCCCGGCTCGACGATCAGCCGCGGCTCGTCATCCTGTGCTGTGGCGGCCAAAGCCGCCTTCGCCTCGTTCGGGACCATGCTGTAACAAAAAAGAGCGGGCCCCAAGGGACCCACTCTCAAAACCTGATTTGGTTATGAGGGTGTATGCTTACAGGCGGAAATATAGCGGTTTTTCGCCCCCGTGCAAGAGCGAAGTCTTTCGGTCAGGGCTAACTTTTCCTTCAGAATCACCGTTTAAATTCAACTAAAGCCGCGGCCGCGGCTCTTTCCTGTTGCCTTGCGAGTTCCGGATGGGTGCCCCTGCCTCCCTGCTTCCTGAGTTGGAAGACGTCGTCCAGCATGGCTCGGCGGAAAAGCGGGCGGAGACCCTGCGCCGTATCACCGGCCTATTCCTCGACGGCGCTCCCGCATTTCACCACGAGCACGTCGCCGTTTTCGACGACGTCATCGGCTTCCTGATCGAGGAAATCGAAACCAAGGCGCTCGCGGAGCTGTCGCGCAAGCTCGCGCCGGTCCCCAATGCGCCCGTCAATGTCGTTACGCGGCTGGCGTCGAACGACGACATGTCCATCGCCGAGCCGGTGCTGAGGCAAGCAAATCTTCCCGATCCCGAGCTCATCCGGATCGCCGAGAACAAGGGTCAGGCGCATCTCCTGGCGCTGTCGGCGCGCGGCGAGGTCAGCGAGGCACTCGCCGAGGTTATCGTTGCGCGCGGCGACCGCGACGTCTCGCGCTCGATCGCCACCAATGGCACGGCGAAGCTGTCGGAAAACGCGTTCACGACCTTGGTCAAGCGGGCCGAGCAGGACGGCGTCCTGGCCGAGAAGGTTGGCCGGCGGACTGACATCCCGCCGCGGCTGTTTCGCCAGCTTCTGATGCAGGCGAGCGACGTCGTGCAGAAGCGACTGCTTGCACAGGCCAAGCCTGAGACGCAGGCCGAGATCCGCAAAATCCTCGCGCGCGTCACCGACGAAGTCGGCGCCCGCGCCGCGCCGCGCAATTACGCCGCCGCGCTGGCCGCCGTCCGGCAGATGCACAAGGAAGGCAAGCTCACCGAGACGGAGATTGTCGCCTTCGCGGAAGCGGGCAAATATGAAGAGACGATCGCCGCGCTCGCCACTTTGTGCGCCGTACCGGTCGAGATCGTCGACCGGCTGATGAACGGCGACCGCGCCGATCCCGTGCTGATCCTCGCGCGCGCGACCAACTTCGGCTGGCCGACCGTGCGTTGCGTCATCTGCTCGCGTCCGGGCCCAAAACCGACGTCGCAGGTGCTCCAGGCCGCGCTCGACAATTTCGAGCGGCTGACGCCAGCGACGGCGCAGCGCGTCGTGCGCTTCTGGCAGGTGCGGCAGGGGACCGGGGAATAAAATTCGCCGGGGTCGCGCAGCGAGACGCGCGGACTTAGAACTTCCGAAAAATAAAATACGCCGGCGTCCGTTCCTCGCGGATCGCCTTTGCTTCGTAGCGCGTGCGCAGGAAGCCGGACCATGGTTTACGCCAGTCGTCGGCGCGGGCGGCGGTCCAGACGAAATCCGGCGAGCGCAGAATTCGCATCAGCACGTGCTCGGCGTAGCTTGCAATGTCTGTGGCGAAGCGGAATTCGCCGCCTGATGTGAGCATGCGCGCGAGCCGCTTCAGGTTGTCGTCCTGCACGAAGCGCCGCTTCCAATGCCGCCGCTTCGGCCACGGATCGGGATAGAGCAGGTCGATGCGCGTCAGCGCCGCCGCCGGCAGCCAATCGATGAGCTCGCTGGCGTCGCCGTGAAACAGGCGGATGTTGGTCAGCTTGCGTTCCTCGATCGACACCAGCGCCTTGGCGACGCCGTTGAGGAAGGCGTCTGTGCCGATATAGCCGACGCGCGGGTTTGCCTGCGCCTGCGCGATCAAATGCTCGGCGCCGCCGAAACCGATCTCGAGGCGCACCTCGTCGATAGGCAGAGAAAACAAGGTGCGCAGGTCGATCGGGGCGTGCTGCGCGAGATCAATGCCGACCGTCGGCAAAAGCGTATCGAACAGCGCGGCCTGCCGTGGCTTGAGTGCATGACCCTTGCGTCGGCCGAAGAAGGCCCGCTGAGAATCCGGTTTGTATGTCTCGTTACTCATGCGTCATCGTTCGCGCGGGCGCATGATCCATGCCCCGCATTCGCCGGGTCTGACAACACAAAAGAAATGGCCGGCGCGAGGCCGGCCATCCGTCGAAGCTGCGATCGTTGGGAAACGTCTATTTCACCGCGCTGCGAATCTGCGAGGCGATATCGGTCTTCTCCCAGGAGAAGCCGCCGTCTTTCTCCGGCTGCCGGCCAAAGTGACCATAGGCCGCGGTGCGGCGATAGATCGGACGGCTGAGCTTGAGCGTGCGGCGGATGTTGGTCGGCGTCAGGCGGAAGAGCTCCGGCAGGATCTTCTCGAGCTTCTTCTCGTCGATTTTGCCGGTGCCGTGGGTGTCGACCAAAAGCGACATCGGGTCGGCGACGCCGATCGCATAGGCGACCTGGATTGTGCATTTGTCGGCGACGCCGGAGGCGACGACGTTCTTGGCGAGGTAGCGCGCTGCATAGGCCGCGGAGCGGTCGACCTTGGTGGGGTCCTTGCCGGAGAAAGCGCCGCCGCCATGCGGTGCGTAGCCGCCGTAAGTATCGACAATGATCTTGCGTCCGGTGAGGCCGCAGTCACCGTCGGGCCCGCCGACGACGAAGTTGCCGGTCGGGTTAACGAGGAAGTCTGACGGCCTCTCCGGCATCCAGCCTTTCGGCAGGGCGGATTCAACCGCGGTCGAGATCATCTCCTTGATCAGGCCTGGCGTGTACTTCTTGCCGTTGCGGCTCTGCGCATTGTGCTGCGTCGAGACGACCACTTTGGTGCAGCCGACCGGCTTGCCGTCGATATAGCGGACGCTGACCTGGCTCTTGGCGTCGGGCTGCAGGTCGTAGAGCTGCCCGGAGCGGCGCTTCTCCGACAGCACCTTGAGTATCTTGTGTGCGAAATAGATCGGCGCCGGCATGAACGAGTTTTTCTCGTAGACCTCGCTCTCGTTGCAGGCGAAGCCGAACATCATGCCCTGGTCGCCGGCGCCTTCTTGCTCCTCGCCGCGCTTCTTCTTGGCGTTGACGCCCATCGCGATGTCCGGCGACTGGCCGTGCAGCAGCACCTCGACGTCGGCGCCGTAATAGGAAAAGCCGTCCTGGTCGTAGCCGATATCGCGCACGACATCGCGCGCGATCTTGGTGATCAGCTCGCGGTCGACGACGGCCTTGTCGCCGTGCTTGCGGAACAGCGGCGCCTGGCCGCGGCCTTCGCCGGCGATGACAATCTTGTTGGTGGTGGTGAGGGTCTCGCAGCCGAGGCGCGTATTCACCTGGCTGTCATCGGCAATGCCGAGCTTGATGTCGTTCTCGAGGAACGCGTCGAGTATCGCGTCCGAGATCTGATCGCAGACCTTGTCAGGATGGCCTTCGGAAACAGATTCGCTGGTGAAGAGATAGTTCGTGTGAGCCACTGCGGAAACTCCTCCCCTGACGCGGTTCTGGACCGCGGCACTGTCAACTGGTCGGAGTGTTTCTTGCAGTGGCCGGGTGCGAGGTCAAGATGCGGGCAGCGTGGGAATCCGGTGGGATAGTAGGCTTATTCCTCACCGGCGATCTGCTCGACGAGATCGACGATGCGGCGGCGCAACTTGCTGTTCTTGATGCGCATGAAGGATTTCGTCAGCGACAGGCCATCTGAAGTCGCAAGAAAGTCGGAGACATAAGCGGGCGAGGGCGCTTCGCTCATCCCGCTGGGGCTGAGGCCCGGCGAGGCCGGCGCACCTTCGAAGAAAAATGAAACCGGTACTTGCAGGATGTGCGCGATTTGCTGCAAGCGGCTGGCGCCGATGCGATTAGTGCCTTTCTCGTATTTCTGTACCTGCTGGAACGTCAGGTCCAATGCGTCGCCAAGTTTTTCCTGGCTCATGCTCAACATCATCCGGCGCATGCGCACGCGCGAACCGACATGCTTGTCGATCGGATTAGGCACCTTCTTAGCCATAAACCACTCCTATGCGACTATCGTCGTGCGTAATGTCTCATGTAACCGAAATGTTGCAATCCGTGAATGCCTTCAACCGTTCGTACAAAATCCGAACCGCGTCGGATTTTCCCAGTTGAATCAGTATCCTTTCTGATTTTCTGGGGTTCCGCGCTCCCCGCCAGTAACAGGTTTATTTGCGCAGAAACAACTTATCACGGTTGTACATTACAATGTACAATCTATACGCGCATACGCCTTTTGATGACTAATATCAGGCTGAAAGCCAAACACGCAATCAAGATGTAATTGCCGAACCGTGCATAGACCGTCGGCGACAGTGCACGCGGCAATTGCGAATCGAGCACGCCTTCGCTGCCCAGCGGCAATGATTTTATAATCCGGCCGACGGGATCGACGACCGCGGAAATGCCGGTATTAGCGGCGCGCACAAGCGGCAGGCCCTCGGCGATCGCCAAAACGCGCGCCTGCTGGAAGTGCTGATAAGGGCCGGAACTGATGCCGAACCAGCCATCGTTCGTCACATTGACCAGCCAGCCCGGCCGCTGGCCTGGCGGAACCGCGGCCCCCGGAAAGATCGCTTCGTAGCAGATCAGCGGCAGCACCTTCGGCGCGCCGGCGACGTCCATGGCGCGGCGGCGGTCGCCCGCGAGGAAACCGCCTGCCGCCTTGGTCAGGTTCTGCAAACCGAGCTTCTGCAACAGAGGCCCGAGCGGCAGGTATTCGCCGAACGGGACCAGGTGCACCTTGTCGTAGATGCCGCGGATCGAGCCGTCACCGTCGATGACGTAGATGGAGTTGTAGGCGCGCGTGACGCGCTGCCCGGGCTCGGACGGCGCCGCGCGCACCGCACCGGTGATCAGTTCCGTATTCGGCTTGATGAGATCGGCGATCTGGGCCAACGCATCGGGCTCGCGCGTGAGGAAAAATGGAAACGCCGCTTCCGGCCAGATCAGAACGGTGGCGTCGTGCACGCCCTTCGAATCGGGTCCCGTCGCGCGATTCGACAGGCGCAGATAGCGTTCCATCACCTCGTTCTTGGCGCTGTAGTTGAATTTCTGATCCTGCTGGAGATTGGGCTGCATCAGGCGCAGCTTGACCTTGGGAACGTAGCCGGTCGGATAACTGGCGAGCCGCGCGAGCCCGTAGCCGAAGAAAGCCCCGACGACGATGAGGCCGATGAGCAAGGGCCGCCACGGCGCCGGCGCGTCCGATTTCTCGTCGGCGAGGATCGTGGGGGTGGCGCAAACTGCCAGCGCAAGGAACGTCAGCCCCCAAACGCCGACGAGCGATACGCTCTGTGCCAGCGCCAATGGTTGGGTGAGCGCGTAGCCAAAAGTGTTCCAGGGAAAGCCGGACAGCACATGGCCGCGCAGCCATTCGGCAATCGTCATTGTGGATGCAAAGGCGAGCAGCCGCAGTGGCCCGCGCACCCAGATGAGTCGCGCGAACGCCGCGCCGAGCGCAGTGTAGATGGCGAGATAGGCCGGCAGGCCGGCGACCGCGAATGGCAACAGCCAGCCGAAAGTCTTGGCATCGACAAGGAAGGCGTAACCGATCCAATAAAGGCCGAACAGGAAATAGCCGAAGCCGAAGCACCAGCCGGCAATGGCGGCGCTCCAGACGGCGCTGCGGCGACCCTGCGTCGAACCGTCGATCAGCCACACCAGCACCGGAAAGGTCGCGAACAGCACCGGCCAGGCATTCACCGGCGCGACCGCAAGCGCCGACGCGGCGCCGGCGATAAAGGCGATGCAGGCCCGCTTCCAGCCGAAGGCGAGCACCACGGTATGCGCGGCGCGCGTGATGAAAAGCGGCGGCCGGTCGGCGCTGACGGCGCTCACGGACGCCGCAGCTCGGATGAGGGATTGGACACACCCGACGCTTCCTCGCCGCGAGGGCCCGCAGGCGCCGCCTCCGTCTCGCGGAGGCGCAGCTTTTCGCGGCGCTCCTTCAGCCGCAAGATGCGCACACGCTTGATGCGGCGCGGATCGGCGTCGAGCACTTCGAATTCGAACAGGCCGGGGCCTGGGATGAGTTCGCCGCGCAACGGCAGCCGCCCCGCGCGCGTCACGAGATAGCCGCCAAGCGTGTCGACCTCCTCGGCAGCGTCGCCGACCTCCAGATCGTGGCCGACGGCGCCGACCACGTCTTCGAGCTTGGCGCGCGCGTCGGCGATGTAGGAGCCGTCGGGCTGATGCACGACCGCCGGCGTCGCGTCCTCGTCATGCTCGTCGCTGATCTCGCCGACGATCTGCTCGACGATGTCCTCGATCGAGCACAGACCGTCGGTGCCGCCATATTCGTCAACCACCAGCGCAAGATGAATGCGAGACGCCTGCATGCGCGCCAGGAGGTCGATGGCGCGCATCGACGGCGGCACGAACAGGATCTGCCGCACGATCTTAGTCGATGACAGCGGCGCCGACAGATCGATCGCCTTCAAATCGAGATTGGCGGGCAGCGGCTTCTTGCGCTTGGCTTTCTTCTCGACGTCGACGGCGGCGTGCGCGGTCATGTAGGCGATGAGGTCGCGGATGTGCACCATGCCGACGGGATCGTCGAGGGTGTCGTCGTAGGCGACGAGACGCGAATGGCCGGCGCGCTCGAACACGCGGATGAGCTCGCCGAGGGAAATGTCCTGCTGCACGTCGATAATGTCGGCGCGGGGGACCATGACGTCGCCGACGCGACGCTCGCGTAGCGCCAGGATGTTCTTGAGCATCCGGCTCTCTTCCGGCGAAAAGCCGGATTCGCCAGGCGTCATGGCATCGAGCACGTCCTTGAGGTCGGCGCGGATCGTGCTCGGGCTCCAGCCGAACACGGCGCGCAGCACGCGCGCCACCCAGCCACCGCCGTTCTCGGCGCGTTTGGCGACCGGCACGGGCAGGCGCCGTGCGTCGAATGGCGCGCCGGTGGAAGAGGAGCCGATACTGTCGCTGTCAGGCATGGCGGTCAGGCGATGTCCGCGGCATCGGCGGCGTAAGGGTCCGGAATCCGCATGGCGGCGAGAATCTCGCGTTCGAGGGCTTCCATGGTCTCCGCCTCGGAATCAGTCTGGTGATCGTAGCCCAACAGATGCAGATAACCATGTATTGCAAGATGGGCCAGATGATGAAGGAGCGGCTTGTTCTCAGCGCCGGCCTCCCGCTCGAGCGTTTCGAAGGCGATAGCGATGTCGCCGATCAGCGCCGGAACGCCAGCAAGGTTCGACGCTGCCGCCGGAAACGACAGGACATTGGTCGGCTTATCGATGCCGCGCCAATCGCGATTGAGCGCCTTCACTGCAGCGTCATCGGCAAGCAGAACGCTCACTTCGCCCGCGGCCGGCGCGCGCGTCGCAGCGATCGTAATCGCGGCGCGGATCGTAGGCTCCGCCTCGGGCTGGGCTTGCCAGAGCGCCGACTGGATATCGACGTCGATGTCCGGTGCTTCGCCGCGCCGGGCGGGCTTGGCGCTCATGCCTTTTTTCCGCCGGGAGCGACCCGGTCGTAGGCGGCGACGATGCGCGCCACGAGTTCGTGGCGGATGACGTCCCGCTGACTGAAGGCAACGTGGCCGATATCCTCGACATCGTTCAAGAGGCCGACCGCCTCGGCCAAACCCGACGTCTGCCCGCCGGGCAGGTCGACCTGGCTCGGATCGCCGGTGACAATCATGCGGCTGTTCTCGCCAAGACGCGTCAAGAACATTTTCATCTGCATCGACGTCGTGTTCTGCGCTTCGTCGAGAATGACGCAGGCGTTCGACAAGGTGCGGCCGCGCATGAAGGCGAGCGGCGCGATCTCGATGTCGCCGGATTCCAAAGCGCGCTCGACAATGCGCGTGTCCATCAGATCGTAGAGTGCGTCGTAGATCGGACGCAGATACGGATCGACCTTCTCGCGCATGTCGCCCGGGAGGAAGCCAAGCCGCTCACCGGCTTCCACCGCGGGCCGCGACAGGATGATGCGGTCGACTTCCTTGCGCTCGAACATCTGCACCGCCTGCGCAACTGCAAGCCAGGTCTTGCCGGTGCCGGCGGGGCCGGTGCCGAACACGAGCGAATGGCGCTTGAGCGCGCGGATATAGGCGTCCTGCGCGGCGGTGCGGGCGCGCACCGGCCGTTTGCGCAGGTTGATCTCCTCGAATCCGGATTTTGCATCTGCAGGTACGAAATCGAACAATGAACCCTGTGCGATCGCCTGACGGATGGCGCCTTCCACGTCGCCCTGTGTCAGATCGTGGTCGCGCTTGATCTGCTCGTAGAGCCCTTCGAGCACGCGGCGCGCCTGCTCGCAGCCCGGGCGCGAGCCATCGATGGTGACGTGGTTGCCGCGCTGCTCGGCGACGACGCCGAGCCGTCGCTCGATCAGCGCCAGGTTCTGTCCGTATTGGCCGAACAAGACCGAGGCCAATCGGTTGTCATCGAACGCGAGGACAACCTGGGTCGTCGCGGTCTCCTCGGAGGCGGCAGCGGGCGGAATCACGGTATCCGGTGTGCGCAAGTTGCGGCTCTAGGCTCCTGCTGGAGCCAATTCCGGCGCGGCCCTTTGCGGATCCAGCGTCCCGAACAGGCTGTTGCTTCCCAAGTGGGTGACGGTCACCGGCACGACCTGCCCGAGGAGGGCGGCCGGGCCCATGACATGCACCGCCTGCAAATATGGGGATTTGCCGGCCAACTGGCCAGTCAGCCGGCCAGGCTTTTCCAGCAGCACATCCAGCCTTAGGCCGACAAAAGAGGCGTTGAAGGCCCGTTGCTGGGCGGCAATGAGCGCCTGAAGCCGATGGAGACGGTCGATTTTGACGTCTTCGGCAACCTGGCCGTCCATTTCGGCCGCGGGCGTGCCCGGCCGCGGCGAATAAGCGAAGGTGAAAGCGGCGGCGAAGCCGACCGTCTCGGCGAGCCGCAACGTGTCCTGGAAATCGTCCTCGGTCTCGCCGGGAAAGCCGACGATGAAGTCGGAGGTGAAGGCGAGGTCGTGCCGCGCGGCCCGCATCCTTGCGACGATGTCGAGATAGTGCCGGATCGTGTGGCGGCGGTTCATGGTGTCGAGAATGCGGTCGGAGCCCGACTGCACCGGCAGATGCACACAGGGCATCAGCTCCGGCAATTCGCGGTGCGCTGCGATGAGTTCGTCGTCCATATCGCGCGGATGGCTGGTCGTATAGCGCAGCCGCGCAATGCCTTCGATGCGCGCGAGCCGCCGCAGGAGCACGCCGAGGGATGCCGGCGAGCCGCTTTGATCGAGGCCGTGATAGGCATTGACGTTCTGGCCGATCAGCGTGACCTCGCGCACACCCGCCTCTGCCAGCCGTGCGACTTCGGTAGCGATCTTCTCCACGGGGCGCGATACCTCGGTGCCGCGCGTATAGGGCACGACACAGAAAGTGCAGAACTTGTCGCAGCCTTCCTGCACGGTGACGAAAGCGGTGAGCCCGCGTTTGGCGATCTGCTCGCGCTTCGGCACTGCCAGCGCGTCGAACTTGTCGTCGAGCGGAAACTCGGTGTCGACCACGCACTCGCCCTCGCGCGCGCGCGCAATCATGTCCGGCAGGCGGTGATAATTCTGCGAGCCGACGACGAGATCGACGGTCGGCGCACGTCGCACGATCTCTTGCCCTTCCGCCTGCGCGACGCAGCCCGCGACTGCGATCAGCATCTGGCGGCCTTGGGCGGCGGCCTCTTCCTTCATCATCCGGATGCGGCCGATCTCCGAATAGACCTTGTCGACCGCCTTCTCGCGGATATGGCAGGTGTTGAGAATGACGAGATCGGCATCCTCCGGAGTCGCGGTCTCGACGTAGCCGGCAGGGGCCAGGGTGTCCGCCATACGATTGGAATCGTAGACGTTCATCTGGCAGCCGAAGGATTTGACGTGGACCTTGCGTAGATTGCTCATGAACGCGCGTGATAACGCCTTTTCACCTAAAAATAAACGCCGCTAGGGCGGACTTGCGGAGGCTGCTTGCGGCGTGAAATCGCCGGCCAGTGGCCGCCCACGCAAGGTTTCCGCCATCATCCGGCGGGTGGCGAGTTCCAGGTGCTCGCTGATTGTCTTGCGGGCAAGGCCGGCGTCGGCGGGCATCGGCGCGCCGAAGGAGACGACGGCGTCGAGCGCGGTCTTCTCGATCAACGTCCGGATGTGCGGCATGAAATCGAGGTCGCCGTACCAGGCGGCAAGCGGCCGGCTGTGGCGGCCCATCGGGATGCCTTGGCTCGCGGTATAGCCGATCGCCATCGGTTGGATGAGAAGGCCGGGCACGCCATTCCTGGCCGCCATTTCGACGGCGCCGAGCAGCGCCGAACGGAACGGCAGCACACGGTTGCCGTCGCTCGACGTGCCTTCGGCGAACAGCACGACCGGCGTGCCGCCGGCCAGCCGTGCGACCATCTGCGAGACGGCGTCGCCTGTTTGGTGCCGACGCTCACGCTCGACGAACACCGTGCGCTGCATTTCGGCGGTGATGCCGACGAGCGGCCATTTGCGCACCTCGCTCTTGGCGACGAAGGCGACGGGCTGGATCGAGCCGATGGCGACGATGTCGAGCCAGGACACGTGGTTCGACACGAACAGAACGGGCTTGTCGCGCGCCGGTACGCCGACGACGCGAACGCGGAGGCGCAAGAGCCGCGCCAGCACGCGATAGTATTTGCAGGAGATGAAGCCCCAGCCCGGCAAGCCGAACTTGCCGAGCAGCCATTGGAGGGAGATGAGAACAGGCGTGATCGTGAAGAAGAACGCGCCGATGAACAACCCGCGGATCATGAAGCCCCGCCGTCATGGCCGGGCTTGTGCCGGCCATCCACGTCTCGCTTGCTGAGGTGCCGCAAACCCGTGGATGCCCGGCACAAGGCCGGGCATGACAACGTCTGAACAGCAAACCGGATCATTTCCGCTCGCCGGATTTCTCGTCGCTGAGCGGCACCGCATAGAGCTCGAGCCGGTGGTCCATCAATTTGTAGCCGAGCTTGCGCGCGACCTCGGCCTGAAGCCGCTCGATCTCTTCCGACTGAAACTCGATCACCTCGCCGGTACGCAGATTGATGAGATGGTCATGATGGCCCTCGGTCGAGGTCTCGTAACGCGAGCGGCCTTCACGAAAATCGTGCCGCTCGATGATGCCGGCGTCCTCGAACAGCCGCACGGTGCGGTAGACGGTCGACATCGAGATGCGGTCATCGACGGCGCTGCAGCGGCGATAGAGCTCCTCGACGTCGGGATGGTCGGCCGACTGCGCCAGCACCCGCGCAATGGTGCGGCGCTGCTCGGTCATGCGCATGCCTTTGGCCGCGCAAAGCGCCTCGATATTGCTTCTGTCCGACGTCTTGTCCGTTGCCGTCACGTGTCTTGTCCCGGGTCTTCGGTCGCCCGGCCCCTTCTACCACAGCCCGGCCGCCGTCGCGATCATCCGAGGTCGCGGCGCAACACCAATGCCGCCGCGGGTTTTGCGCCGGGCGCCGGGTAGTAATTGGGCCTGCGCCCGACGTCATGGAAGCCGGCGCGACGGTAAAGCCTGATCGCCGGCGTATTTGTCTCGTCGACCTCCAGAAACACAGTGCGCGCACCATCGCCTGAGAGCCGGCGCAAATGCAGTTGCAGCAGATCGCGGGCAAGCCCGCGGCCGCGGCATGCGCTCGAGACCGCGACCGAGAGGATTTCGGCTTCGTCGGCGGCGCGCCGCGACATGATAAAGCCCACGACCTTGTTGGCGCCGAGCGCGCGATGCGCCATCACGGAGCGCTCGACGAGCAGCGCCTCGACTTCCTCATTGCTCCAACCGCGGTGAAATGACGCGGCGTGCAGCGCGGCAATGCCCTCGGCATCGCGCGGGCCGGCGTCGGCAATGACCGGCGTGCCGCTGCCGAACAGTCGGCTGAGAAAGCTTTTCATCGGCGGGGGAGCTGCGATGCGTCCTGCGGCTGCGCGTCGGGCGCCCGCAGATAGAGCGGCTTCGGCGGTCCGCCGTCCTCGGGTGCCGCGGCGCCGAGATGTGCAATCCAGTCGATGTCCGGCGCGCCGCGTTGGTCGACCGAGCGCGGCGGCCGCTCTCCGGCCGGCCACGCAGCAGCGAGCATCTTTGCGCCGGTACCCACGATACGCGGACCGCGGCTCGTCGTCGCCGCGCGCAAGGCCTCGCGCAATGAGGCGACGCGCGGCGGCACCAAAGTGCGGCCGCCAGGGCCGAACACCTGAAGATAGACGTGCTCGTGCCGCGCATCGATCGCCGTCACGACGGGCAGGGTGTCGTCGTCGGCGATCAGTGGCGCGGCGAAGGCGGCCAGCGTTGTCAGGCCGACGGCGGCCTTGCCGGTCGCGAGCGCCAGCCCGCGCGCTGCGGCGATGCCGACGCGCAGGCCCGTGAAGCTGCCGGGGCCGACGGTGACGGCGATCCGGTCAAGCGCGTCGAAGCCACCGCCACTCGCGGCCATCACCCGCTGGATCAGCGGCATCAAGGCCTCGGCGTGGCCGCGCGCCATGGCGATCGATTCACGCGCGACGACGGCGCCGTGCGCCGTGTCGAGCACGGCGGCGGCGCAGGCCTCGAGCGCGGTATCGATGGCGAGAATGCGCATGCGCGAAATCTATCACCGTGACGGCCGGGCATAGCCCGCGAAAGCGCGCGTGATGGCCAGGCCATCCACGTCTTTCTTGTGCCTTTTTCCCGCTTCCTTCCCGGAAACGCGAATGCCCGGGACGAACCCGGGCATGACGCAGATTTTGCGGTGCGGCCGACGCTAGACCGGCCGGACTTCCGTCACCTCGGGTACGAAGTGCCGCAACAGGTTCTGGATGCCATGCTGGAGCGTGGCGGTCGAGGACGGGCAGCCGGAGCAGGCGCCCTGCATTTGCAGATAGACCACGCCCTGCTTGTAGCCCTTGAAGGTGATGTCGCCGCCGTCACTGGCGACCGCGGGCCGCACGCGCGTTTCGATGAGATCCTTGATCAGCGTCACCGTCTCCTCGTCGGCGGCGTCGAAGAACTCGTCGCTCGCCGCAGCCTGAGCTGTCTCGGCGACGAGTGGTGCGCCGGACATGTAATGTTCCATGATGGCGCCGAGCACGGCCGGCTTGATCTGCTGCCAGTCGCCGTCGGTCTTGGTCACCGAGATGAAGTCGGCGCCGTAGAACACGCCGCCGACATTCGGCAGGTCGAACAGGGTCTGGGCCAGCGGCGATTGCGCCGCCGCTTCGCGGGTCGGCATGTCGAGTGTGCCGCTATCGAGAACCGGGCGGCCGGGCAGGAACTTGAGCGTCGCCGGATTTGGCGTCGCTTCGGTCTGGATGAACATGGGCTTCTCCAATCCCGTCCGGGTTCAAGGCCCGGCGGACCTCGAATAGATGGGATTTTTGCGCCGACAGGTCAACCGCAGCGGTTCCGCCTACGTCATCGAACCGAGTTCGTCGTCGCTCAGGTGCCCCGGCACGATGGCGACCGGAATGGGGAAGCTGCCAACCGTCTTGGCGACGCTCGTCACCAGAGGCCCCGGGCCTTCCTTACTCGAATCGGCGGCGAGCACGAGGATGCCGATATCGTCATCCTCCTCGATCAATCTGAGCATCTCCGCGGCGGGCTCACCCTCGCGGATGATCCGGTCGGGTACGATCTTCGCCACCTCACGAATGCGTTTGTCGTATTTGTCGAACGCGGCACCTGCGGCCTCGGTCTGCTCCGCCTTCATGATGTCGGCGACACCGAGCCACTGCTGGTTGCGCTCGCCGGGCTCGATCACGCGCAGCATCACGATTTGCGACATGGTGCGCTCGGCGCGCTTGGCCGCCCAGAACACGGCGCGATCGCATTCCTCGGTCTCGTCGATGACGACCAGATATTTGCGCTTGTGACCGGCTTCGTTGCTGCGACGCCTCTTGCTCATCCTCGCCCCTGTCGTTTGCGCACAAGTCAGCGCGCAAACGATGAGGGTGGCACGGACGAAGCGGCGCTTACAAGCGGCCTTACCGCCGCACGAAACCGACGATGTCCTTGACCGCCTTCATGGTGTCGGCCGCGATCACCCGCGCGCGTTGCGAGCCGTCGGCCAGGACTTCGTCGATATAGACGGGGTCCTGCACCAGCTTCTTCATCTCGGCGCCGATCGGCCCTAGCTTGGCGATTGCGAGATCGACCAAAGCCAACTTGAAGGTCGAGAACTGCGCGCCGCCGAACTCGCCGAGCACCGCCGCCTTGGTGATGTTGTTGAGTGCGGCGTAGATGCCGACGAGGTTGTCCGCCTCGGGACGAGGTTCCAGTCCCTTCTCTTCGCTGGGCAGCGGCTCCGGATCGGTCTTGGCCTTGCGGATCTTCTGCGCGATCGCGTCGGCGTCGTCGGTCAGGTTGATGCGCGAATAATCCGACGGCTCGGATTTGGACATCTTCTTCGAGCCGTCGCGCAGCGACATCACCCGCGTCGCCGGGCCCTGGATGATGGGCTCGGGCAACGGGAAGAAGGTCTCGCCGTAGCCGTGCCCCGCAATCGAAGACGCGAAATCGTTGTTGAACTTGGTCGCGATGTCGCGGGTGAGCTCGACATGCTGCTTCTGATCCTCGCCCACGGGCACGTGCGTCGCGCGGTACACGAGGATGTCGGCCGCCATCAGGGCCGGATAGTCATAGAGGCCGACCGAGACGTTCTCGCGGTCCTTGCCGACCTTCTCCTTGAACTGGGTCATGCGGTTGAGCCAGCCGAGGCGGGCGACGCAGTTGCACACCCAGGCGAGCTCGGCGTGCTCCGCGACCTGGCTCTGGTTGAAGACGATGTGCTTCTTCGGATCGATGCCGCAGGCGAGGTACGCGGCTGTGACTTCGCGCGTCGCACGCATGAGCTCGGCCGGATCCTGCCAGACGGTGATGGCGTGCATGTCGACGACGCAATAAATGCAGTCGTAGTTCTCCTGAAGCGCCACGAATTTCGTGATCGCGCCGAGGTAGTTGCCGAGGTGCAGGTTGCCGGTCGGCTGCACGCCCGAAAACACGCGCTCTTTGAACGCCATAAGCGTAGTCTCCGCGATATGGCGCGCCACATCGCATGGTGACGTTTGCCTTGCAAGGCCCCGTGCGCGAATCGTGGTCTCGCGCCTCGACGGCATGCCAAAGTGCGGCTGCACCGTTATAAGTTCGGCGAAAGGTCGGGAACGGCGCCGGCCAGTGGCAAGTGAGCTTTAGATGAGCAAAGACGAATTAATCATCCAGCTAGTGAAAATAGCGATCGGCATTCTGATCGGCGGCTACTTCCTATGGTGGAGTTTGGAAGTCTTGAAACGGCTTCCGCTCCCGCACTAAAGGGTATGCGCGAGCTACCGCGGCGGCAAAGCGGAGCCTTCGCAAACGCGTTGCGGCCATGGCGGCCGCCGTTATAGTGCGCCGCCATTCCGTTTCCAGGGGACCATCCATGACCGCTTCCCGCTACGACGTGCTCGGCATTGGCAACGCCATCGTCGACGTCATTGCCCGCGCCGAGGACGACTTCCTGGTCGCGCAGGGCATGCACAAGGGCACGATGGCGCTGATCGACGAGGCGCGCGCCAAGGCGATCTACGACGCCATGGGTCCGGCGACGGAATCCTCGGGCGGTTCGGCGGCCAACACGATCGCGGGCGTGGCGAGCTTCGGCGCGCGAGCGGCATTTGTCGGCAAGGTCAAAGATGACGATCTTGGCAAGGCTTTCGCGCACGACATCAGGTCGATCGATGTAAATTTCGACACCAAGCCGGCGACCGAGGGACCATCGACGGCGCGCTGCTACATCATGGTGACGCCGGACGGCGAGCGCACCATGAACACCTATCTCGGCGCGGCGCAGGACCTTAAGCCCGCCGACATCGACGAGGCGCTGGTGGCCGCGGCCGAAGTCGTCTATCTCGAGGGCTATCTGTGGGACCCGCCGCAGGCCAAGGCCGCCTTCGTCAAGGCGGCCGACATCGCGCACAAGAACGGTCGCCGCGTCGCGCTGACCTTGTCCGACGCGTTCTGCGTCGGCCGCTATCGCGGCGAATTCCTCGATCTCATCCGCAAGGGCACGGTCGACATCGTCTTCGCCAACGAGCACGAGCTGGGCAGCCTCTATGAGACCG
>DATCFB010000197.1:0-3592 GCA_036509755.1 Pseudolabrys sp.
CGCCATTGCGCGCAACCGGGCCATCGATCGCCTGCGCGCCGGCCGGATCGGCCGCCGCATGGAGCCGATCGACGCCGCGAATGACGTGGCGGATGCCGCACCCGGCGCCCAGCGTGTCCTCGAGGACAGCCAGACCAACGCAAGGCTCCATGGTTGCCTCGACAGCCTTGCGGCACACGAGCGCGTCGCGCTGCGCGGCGCCTTCTTCGACGGCAATACCTACGAGCAGCTCGCCCAGCGCATGACGGTTCCGGTCGGCACCATGAAAAGCTGGATCCGGCGGGCGATGATCAAATTGAAGGTGTGCCTGGAGCCATGAGCGACACCGCCGACCATAGCGGTCTTCCCGAGGACGAGCTTTTCGCCGCCGAAGTTGCGCTCGGCGTGCTCGCGGGGCCCGAGCGCTCCGCCGCCGAGCGGCGGATGGCGCGCGAGCCGACCTTCGCGGCCCTCGTCGCCGCGTGGGAAGAGCGGCTGTCGCCGTGGGCGGCCGAGATCGGCGAAGTCGCACCGCCGCCGCAAGTCTGGGAGAAGATCACGGCCGCGCTGCCACAGGAGCGCGGCCGCAGCGCAAGCCTTTGGAACAGCCTTGTCTTCTTGCGTGTCTTCGCGGTCGCCAGCGCGCTCGCCGCCGCCTGCCTCGCCATCGTCATCTATCTCGGCGCGACGCGCCCGGGCGAACCGCTTGTGGCGACGATCGAAAGCGGCGGGCAGCGCAGTTTTGTCGCCACGGTCGACACGACGCGCGGCACCATCGCCGTCGTGCCGGCCGCATTCGCGAGCGATCCTGCGCGCGTGCCCGAACTCTGGCTGATCCCGCCTGGCGGCAAGCCGCTGCCGGTCGGCCTGCTCAGCGCCCAAAAGCCGGTCGTCATCGCCATCCCTGCCCCGCTCGCCGGGCAGGCCAAGAGCGGCGCCACGCTCGCCGTATCGCTCGAACCGCCCGGCGGGTCGCCGACCGGCGCTCCGACCGGCCCGGTGATCGGCGCCGGCAAGCTCACGGCCCTGTGATCGCGCAGCGCGCATCCACGCGCAAAGAGGCTCCGTAGCTCCCGATGTCTCCACCAGGGGACCGAACAGAGCAAAAAAGGAGTACCTCATGAATCGCCTGACCACATTCGCGGTCGCCGGCGCCGCCGCGCTCACATTGGCCTTCGCCGCCACGGCGCCTGCCCCGAGCTTCGCCAAGGAAATGACCAAGATGGTCGGCGGCGCGGCGATGTATCCATCGAAGAATATCGTGCAGAACGCCATGAATTCGAAGGACCACACCACGCTCGTCGCCGCGGTGAAGGCCGCCGGTCTCGTGCCGACGCTGGAATCGAAGGGCCCGTTCACTGTCTTCGCGCCGACCAACGAGGCGTTCAAGAAATTGCCCGAGGGCACCGTGCAGACGCTGCTCAAGCCGGAAAACAAGGACAAGCTCAAAAGCATCCTGACCTATCATGTCGTTTCGGGCCGTCTCACCGCCAAGGATCTGATGGAAAAGGTGAAGGCCGGCGGCGGCAAGGCCGAGATCAAGACCGTCGAAGGCGCGCCGCTCACCGTTGAAGAGAAGGACGGCAAGCTGTGGCTTATCGACGCCAAAGGCGACAAGGCGGAGGTGACGATCGCCAACGTCATGCAGTCGAACGGCGTCATCCACGTCATCAACACCGTGATGCTGCCGGGCTGAGCCTCCCGGAGACGCGCAAAAATCCGCCGCGACGCTCGCGGCGGGTTTTCCGCTATGAAGCCCGATCGATTCCATTCGCAAATCGATATTTCCCGCTCTGCCGCAGGTTCCCGTTAACCCCCCGCTAACCATGCACCGGGCAAAACTTGCCTAGGGTGAAGGGGCCTTTATGAGCGACATTACCGCCGCACCGGCAGGGGTAGCCGGCGGCATCAAATTGCCCGGTCTCAGGGAGATCGGCGGCTTCCTCAAGCGCGGCGATATCGCGCTCGCCATCGGCGTTCTCACCATCCTCGTGGTGCTGATCCTGCCGCTGCCGCCGATCCTGCTCGACTTCGCGCTCGCCATATCGATCATCTTATCGGTGCTGATCCTGATGACGGCGCTGTTCATCCAGACGCCGCTCGAGTTTTCCGCCTTTCCGACCGTGCTGCTGATCGCGACCATGCTCAGGCTCGCGCTCAATCTCGCCTCTACCCGCCTGATCCTCTCGCGCGGACACGAAGGCACCGACGCCGCCGGCCACGTCATCGAGGCCTTCGGCAACTTCGTGATGAGCGGCAACTTCGTCATCGGCATCATCGTCTTCATCATCCTGGTGATCGTGAACTTCGTCGTCATCACCAAAGGTTCGGGCCGCATCGCCGAGGTCGCCGCCCGCTTCCACCTCGACGCCATGCCCGGCAAGCAGATGGCAATCGACGCCGAACTGTCGACCGGCGGCATCGACGAGAAAGAGGCGCGCCGCCGCCGCCAGAAGCTCGAGGACGAAGGCGGCTTCTTCGGCGCGATGGACGGCGCCTCCAAGTTCGTGCGCGGCGACGCTATCGCCGGGCTGCTGGTGACCTTCATCAACATCATCGGCGGCATGATCATCGGCATCGCGCAGCAGGGGCTCACCTTCTCCGACGCTGCGCACTCCTACACGGTGCTCACCGTCGGCGACGGTCTGGTGACGCAGGTGCCGGCGCTGATCGTCTCGACCGCGGCCGGCCTGCTCGTGTCGAAAGCCGGCGTCTCCGGCTCCGCCGACAAGGCGCTCCTGAAGCAGCTCTCCGGCTACCCGAAGGCGCTCGGCATGGCCGGCGCCGTCATGCTGGTAATGTCGCTTCTGCCCGGCATCCCGATGATCCCATTCGTCGCGCTCGGCGGCGGCGCCAGCGCGCTCGCCTTCATCTTCGACAAGCGCAGCAAGCTCACCGCCAGCGAGGCCGAGGCCGAAGAGAGCAAGGCGACCGAGCAAAAGGAAGAACCGATCTCCTCCGCGCTCAAGATCGACGACCTCAAGGTCGAGATCGGTTACAGCCTCCTGCCGCTGGTCAACGCACCCGACGGTACCGATCGCCTCACCGAGCAGATCAAGGCCTTGCGCCGCTCGCTCGCCGCCGAAATGGGTTTCGTCATGCCGGCGGTGCGCATCCTCGATAACGTCCAACTCGACGCCAACGCCTACGTCATCCGCATCAAGGAGGTCGAGGCGGGGAGCGGCAAGCTGTGGTCCGGCCAGTACATGGTCATGGACCCGAGCGGCGGACAGGTGAAGCTGCCGGGCACGCACACGACCGAGCCGACTTTCGGCCTGCCGGCAACCTGGATCGAGGCGGGCCTCAAGGAAGAGGCGTCGATGCAGGGCTACACCGTGGTCGACGCCGCCACGGTGCTGTCGACACATCTGACCGAACTGCTCAAGGGCAACATGTCGGAGCTGCTGTCCTACGGCGAGGTGCAGAAGCTGCTAAAGGAATTGCCGAAGGAGCAATCCGAGCTCCTCAAGGAGATCGTGCCGGCGCAGATCACCAGCTCCGGCGTTCAGCGCGTGCTGCAACTGCTGCTCGCCGAGCGCGTCTCGATCCGCGACCTCGCCACCATTCTGGAGGGCATCGCCGAGGGAATCACCGGCTCGCGCAATCCGGTCGC
>DATCFB010000198.1:0-17057 GCA_036509755.1 Pseudolabrys sp.
TCGCGGATGGCGTCTAGCAGAGGTGCGGCAGCCCCCGACCGGCGCAGCAGCGCTTCCGGATCGGGCAGCATGATCGGATCGTCCCACGAACCCTGCACGATGAAAGGCAGCGAGAACGGCGTGCCGCCAGGCCGCGAGGCCGTTACCAGCGCGGCGGTGCCCTTGAGATCGAGATCGCGTTCGGGAATCGAGGCTGAGCCGGCGAGCGCCATGTGCACCGCGGCGCCGGTGATGGTGAGGTTCTGCACGGCGGCTTGGCCGTTGACGATCTTCAGGCCGAGGCTGAGCTTGTCGTAGGGCGTGCGCCCGGTGTGGAATTCGCCGCCGCCCGACAGTGGCCTGCGCTCGAGCCGGCGCAGGAGCTGGGCGACGTCGAGGCCGGCGATCGCGCCGTTCTGCCCGGTTAGAGAGGCCGTGCCATTGAGCGTATTCGTGACGCCCAACACGCTATTGCCGTGGCCATCGACGGTGACGGCGATGTTGCCCTTGCCCTCCAGCCGGCGCAGCCCGAACAACTGGCCAAGGCAGCTTTCAAGATCGACGTCATCGAAATTGAGTTGAGAGTTCACGTCGACGCCGTCGGGTCGCTCGGCAAGCGACAGCGAGCCTTTGACCAAGCCGCCATAGGCCTGGGCCTCGCCGATAGTTATGACGAGGCGCCCGCCGCGCAAATTGGCTCCGATCGCGGTGCGGCCGAATTCCGCATTCGACACGATCACCTTGCCGGCCGAAAGACGCAGGTCGAAATCACTGCCGGTCAGACCGTCGAGCCCGATCCGGCTCGAGCTCCAGCCGTGCTGATTGTCGGTCAACAGACGTGCGGTCGAGACATACGGCGTAAGGTCGAGCTTGTCGGCGGCGAGCGTGCCTTGCAGCGTCTTGCGGCCGTCGACGACGAAGGTGAGCACGCCCTCCGCCGTGTTGCCGTCGAGCTCGACGTTGACGCCGGAAAGCCCGATCGTGCTGCCGACCACATTGGTCTGCGCTTTGATGGCGAAGCGACCGAAGCCACCGCCCGGCAGCGGCTTCTGCCCGGCCCAGGCAAAGGCATCGCGCAGCGACGGCGAGTCGGCGGCGAGCGTGCCCTCGATCTTCAGCGTCGGTCTCACGCTGACGGCGCCTTCGAAAGCGACCTTGCCCGGCTTGCCGTTGATGCGGAGCTTGAGGCCGGTGCGGTTGCCCGTAAGGGCTGCGGGGAAATCGGCGAGCGTCATGCTCGCGTCGATCGATTGATCGTGCCAGATGAAACGGCCCGTCGCGCCGAAGGTCTTCGAGATCGATGGCCAGGCAAGCGAGAAATTCACATCGTCGAGCTGCTCGGTCGTGCCGTAGACGCGGTCGCGCAAGGTTATCGTGCCGCCATCGATGCGCATCTCGGAGAAGGCGGATTGCCGTTGCGGCCCTGGCTTCTTGCTCTTCGCCAGCGCGGCGATCAGACCCGCCCAATTGGACTGTCCGCTCGGTCCGAGATCGATCGCGATGTGCGGACGCTCGAGCGAGACGTCGGCGATTTCGACGCGTCCGATGAGCAGCGGAAAGAACCGCAGGCGCGCGGTCAGCCGTTCAGCGGTGAGCGCGGGATTCTTCTCGTCGCCGAGCGCGACATCGTTGAAGCTGACGCTACCGCTCGGAAACAGCGACACCTCCGTCGGCCCGCGCAGGCTCGGGTTGAGGCCGGTGACGCCGCGGATCTCGCTCAGCGCTTGCCGGCGAACCGAATCCGCAGAGAGCAGCAAATGACCGGCCGCGACCAGCGCGCCGCCCGCCGCCACGACGGCAAGCAGCGCGAATCCCAGGCGTTTGAGGCCAGCGGCGGGGGTCAAAAGGAGGGTTCCGGTTGTTTTCGGCGTCGCGCGCCGGCGGACTATAGCATCGGTCCTGCGAGGACCAACTTTGGGTGGCGTCTGTGACCCTTTCAAGGCCGGACCAGTTGCGCGCCGCCGCGCTATTTCGCCAGCACGCGCGTGGCAGGAAAAGCGACTTCGACCAGCGTGCCGGTGTCGACCTCGCTGGTGATGCGGAAGCGGGCGTGGTTCGCTTCGGTCAGAGCCTTGGTGATCGGCAAGCCGAGCCCGGTGCCGGTGGCCCCCCAGCGCGCGGACGTCGAGAGCTGCCGGAACGGCTCGAGTGCGGTCTGCAGTTCTTTTTCGCTCATGCCCTGGCCCGTGTCGCGCACGCGCAGGCTCACCTCTTGATCGTCATTGACGGCGGTCGAGACGATGATCTGGCCGCCGGCGCCGGTGAACTTAATCGAGTTGGACAGGATGTTGAGCGCGATCTGCCGCACCGAGCGCGCGTCGGCGACGATCGGCGGCAGGTTGGCGTGCAGTGAGGTACGGATGATGACGCGCTCGCTGTTCGCCTCTTGCTGCATGATGGCGACCGACTGCTGCACCAGGTCGTTGAGATTGATGGTGACGAAGGTCAGGTCGAGCTTGCCGGCCTCGATCTTTGAGAGATCGAGCAGATCGTTCAGCAACGAGATCAGGTGCTCGCCCGAGGTGTGGATGTCCTTCAGGTATTGGCGATAGCGGTCATTGCCGACCGGCCCGAACCGCTCGTCCATCATCACCTCGGAAAAGCCGATGACGGCGTTGAGCGGTGTGCGGATTTCGTGGCTGATTTTGGCGAGGAATTCCGATTTCGCGGTAGAGGCCTTTTCCGCCTCCTGGCGTGCATTGATCAATTCCTCTTCGTTGCGCTTCCATGCCGTGATGTCGCGCAGCACCGCGCAGTATTTGTCGCTGTCCTCGATGCGCCCGACGGTGATGAAGAGCGGCACCAAGCCGCCGCGGCTGACGCGGCCGATGGCTTCGCGTCCGGCGTCGGGCAGGCGGGCGCCGCCGCTATTGCGCGCGAGGCGGTCCAGCGCATCGAACAGCGGCCGTCGGCTCTCCGGCACGAACAGGTCGTCGAGGGACAGCTCGGGGAACTCGCCCGCTTCATAGCCGAACAGAGCCGCAGCGCTGCGGTTGGCCGACAGGATTCGGCCCGCGCGGTCAAGAACGAGAACGCCGTCGGTCGCGGTGTCGAGGATGGCATTGAGCTCACCATTCTCGCGCGCGAGCCGTTCAAGCGTCGCCTCGTCAGTCGCCGACCTTGCCGGGTCTGCGACCGGCGCCTGCGCGTTGATCATCAGTACCAGCGCGTTCTCGTCTTGCCAGGCAACGCCGAACAGACGGCCCTCCACCGGCTTCTGGTTGCCCTTGACGGTGGCGATGGTGAGGGTCTTGCCGCGGTTCTTGGTGTCGGCGGCAGCGCCGTCGCGTTTGCTCTCGATGAACAGACTGTCGAGACCGCCGGCATTGGCAAGCGCTTCCAGCGTCGGGTAGCCCGTCCAGTCCAGGAAGGCGCGGTTGGCGTAGAGCAGGTTGTTCAGGCGATAGACGAGAATGCCGACCGGCAGCCGCTCAAGGATCGGCCGGCCCTCGTCGGCGTCGCGCGAAGCATCGCCGTTGCGCGCCGGCTTCGGGCGCTCGGCAGGCGCCGGAGCGACGAAGGGCTCTTCGACAAATTCTTCGCCTTTCGCCGGCGGTTTTTTCAGTCGTTCGCTGAGCTCGCGCGCGAGTTCCTGAAACGCGCTGTGCTCGTTCGGACTGAGCGAGGGCTGCTCGTCGGGGGTCGCCGGCGCCGATTCAGCTTTCGGCGGCTCGACATTCGTTGTCGGCGGGAACGGCAGCACTTTCCTGACCGACTCTTCGCGGCGCGGCTCGAGGACGCGCGGCTGCATGGCCGGAGCGTTGGAGCGCTGGCGCTGCAAACGCTCGATCTTGTCCATGTCGCGGCAGATGCCGAAGCCGCGGAAACCGGTGAACTGGCGGTCGCGGTCGAACACCGGCAAAGCCGACATCTCGATCGGCAGCCGCTCGTTCGCGCCATCGACCGGCCAATCGATGACGATGCCGCTCCATGTGTCGCGTGCAGTGAGCGCTTGCGCCATGCGGCCGTCGCCATCGATCTTGAGTGCGGCGGCGATCTCGTGCCACGGCCGGTCGAGCGCCGTCGCGACCTGCGGGCCAAGCAGGCGGGCGAACTCGGCGGTGCCGAGCGTGAACCGCAAGTCGGCGTCCATTTGCCAGACGAAGCGGAACGAGCCGCGCCGCGGCCGCAGTTCGGCGGTCACCGGATTGGGGACGATCGGCGGTGCCAGCGGCGTCGGCTCGGCGATCTGCATCGTGGGATTTGCGGCGGACGACGTGAACGCCATCAGCAGAACGACGGTCGCGCCGGCGCCGAGCTTGATCATGGCGACGGGTCCGTTCGCCGTGTCGCCCTCGGCTGCGCCGGTGCGGCTCGCTTCGCCGGCAACGGTCACCGCGCCGAGCGCGACCAGATCGAGCCGCTCGCCGAGCCGCTGCTTCGCCGCGGCCTGGGCCTCGATCAGTTCGCCGTCGGCCGAGAAGATCGCGGCCTGCGGCTCGATATCAAGCAGCAGCCGGCGCGCGCGCTCGGGCAACGCCAACTCCTTGCCGGCGCGCTCGGTGGCGACGACAAGCACCGCCGCGCTGTTGTCGGCGAGGGCGATCTTCGAGCAGAGGCAAATGAGCGTGCCGCCGAGCGCGGCGCCGAACCCGCGCAGCCGTTCAAGCCGCGTTGCTCCGCCCTGCGGCAACGTCGATGCGAGGCGCGCGATCTGTACCGCAGCGGTGTGTTGCGGGCCAAAGTCGATGCGCGCTGCGGCCTGTGGAGATGGCGCGTCGAAAATCGCCGCGCCGACCGGATTGGCCCAGAGTATACGCTGTGTTTCGACGCTCCATAGCCAGACCGGCGTCGGGCTCAGGGCGTGTGCCGCGAGACGCGAATCGTTCAGCCAGCCGAATTGAAACGTGGACTCGGTCATTCGCGCGGTCACATGGATTACGCCTAACAAACCTTTAATAAAGCTGCTTCAGCACAAGGTCCACGACGCGGGCCGAACCTGCCACCGGGAAGCCTTGCTAACCTTAATTGTGAAGACGTGCGGCGTGGAATTGTCACAATCGGCGAGCCATATCGCGGCTTGCGGAAGTAGGTGGCGGGCAGGGAGAAGTTCCAATGGCGAATGAGAGCGGAAAGTTCGACATGCCCACCGAGATGCGGGCCTTTGCGGAGAAGGGTCTCGAGCAGGCCAAGACCGCTTTCGATGCTTTTGTCACGGCCGCACAACAGGCAGCGACCGCCACACAGACCCAGGTCATGACGGCTCATTCCGGCGCGCGCGAACTCGGTCAGCTTGCGTTGCGCTATGCGGAGCGCAACATTTCGTCATCCTTCGAATTCGCGCAAAAGCTGATGCACGCCAAGGACGCGGCCGATGTGGCGTCGCTGCACTCCGACTACGTGCGGAGCCAAATGGCGACACTGAGCGATCAGGCGCACGAGATGAGCCGGCAGGCCGGCAAGCTGGGCGGATCCTCGACCAGCCATTGAGCGGCCTACGGCCGACCGCCTGAACCCCAGATCCCGAAGCGACCGGCTGCCAAAGGTCCGCCGGGGGTAGCGATTTTGCCAATATTGTGCATTGCAATATTTTTGTTGCAACGCAACAGTTGCGTGCTATAGTGTGCTTAACGGACCGCGCGGAGGAGCTGCTTCAATTCCTCACGCCGGGCGCTTCATAGGCACGAGCCGTTTTGCCGAGGGTGGCGGCTCCTCGTCTGCCGGATACCGCCCTCCTGACCCAAGGATGAGTATCATGTCTGAAACCACGACCACTGCGATGCCACCGAAATCGAAGAAGCCGGTCGCATCGGCTGCACCCGCTTTCGAAACCCCGAAATTCGAGCTGCCGAAGTTCGAAATGCCGAAGTTCGGGATTCCGTCGATGGAGGTGCCGGCCGCTTTCCGCGAACTGGCCGAGAAGGGCGTTGCCCAGGCCAAGGAAAACTACGAGAAGGTCAAGACCGCGGCCGAGCAGGCCACCGACGTTCTCGAGGAGACCTACAGCACGGCGTCCAAGGGCTGCTCCGACCACGGGCTGAAGCTGATCGAGACCGCCCGCGCCAACTCCAACGCCGTCTTCAATCTCATGACCGACCTCGCCACGGCGAAGTCCTATGCTGAGGTGGTGGAAAAGACGACCGCTTACATGCGTTCGCAGTTCGAGACCATGACGGCGCAGGCCAAGGAGCTCACGGAGCACGCGCAAAAGGTTGCAACCGAGGCCGCCGAGCCGATCAAGGACAGCTTCACGAGCTTCGGTAAGGTCGCCTGAACGTTGTAGCGTCGGATATTATCTGTGTTGCGTTTCGGCCCGGGCTCGCGCCCGGGCCTTCGCATTTTTGGCGTTTGGGGCCGAGGCAAAACGAAACTTGCCAAACCGGCAGCCTCCACCTAGTTTCCGCCCGTCGCGACGGGTCGCCTTGCAGGTGTAGCTCAGTTGGTTAGAGCGCTGGTCTGTGGAACCAGAGGTCGGTGGTTCGAGTCCACCCACCTGTACCATCCGTTCTGCGAGCGACGGTCAAACTGCGGCCGCGGCGCGCATCCTCTCCTGACGGTATGGGCCGGCCGGTCATGTCAGCCCGGTGCTCGGCGTGATCGACGCGAAGCAATAAAGAACAGCCATCTGAAATGAAAAGCGCCGGCGAGAATTCGCCGGCGTTTTCGGGTTAGTGCTGGTCCGCTCAGCGCGTGTAGTAACGGCCGCTATTGCCGACATAGCCGCGCGGCCGATAGACCGGCGCCTGCGAAGGACCGCCGAAGATCCAGCCGAAGAAATTCGATCCGCCGCCGTCATTGCCGCGGTTACCGGCGTACATGCCGGCCGGCATGCGCACCGGCTTTGACGACGTGTTCGGTGGGCGTTCGACCGGGATGTCGGCCACACGACGCTCGCTGCCCTTCATGATTTCCAACATGCGTGCGTCGCGACCGTAGACATCGTCACGGAATTGCAGCTTGCCATCGGCGTCGACAAAGGCCGTCTGGTAGGTCAAATGCACCCAGACCGGCTTCTGGAAATTGATGTTGATCTCGCTATCGCCGTACATCTTCTCGATGCGCGCTTCGGTGTAGTGCTCCTTTGTATCGACGAGCGACAGCAGCTTGACAGCGTAGGTCTCCGGGTTCTGCACGCGCATGCAGCCGTGGCTGTAGGCGCGCTTATCGCGCGCAAACAAGTACTTGTCCGGCGTATCGTGCTGGTAGACGAGGAACTTGTTGGGGAAGTTGAAGCGGATGCGGCCAAGCGCGTTGCCGGCTCCCGGCGGCTGATAGATGCGCACCGTTCCGTCCGGATTTTGTTCGATCTTGAGGCCTATGCGCTCGAGCGCGTCCGGATCCTCCTGAAGCGCCGGCAGATATTCGTTCTCGATGATCGACGGCGGCACATTCCAGGTCGGGTTGACCGTGATGAATTTCATTTCGGCGGTGATCATGGGCGTTGCCGCTTTCCCGGGTCTCCCGGCAACGATCTTGGTGTGCCAGTAAACCTGACCGTGATCGTAGAGCGTCAGCGTGTAGTCCGGGACGTTGACGATGACGTGGAGTTCGCCCAGGTCGCGCGGAAACCAGCGCCAGCGCTCCATGTTCACGACGACCGTGTCGATCTTGTTTTGAAGTGAACGGTGCTTGCTCAACACGGCTTTCTGGCCGTTGAGGGCGCGCACCGTATTGGCGCCAAGCATGCCGTCGACGCCGACATCGGCACTGAGCTGGAAAGCCTTGACCGCCTCCATCACCTTGTCGTCGTAAAGCGGACTATTCTTATCGCCGGTTACGTCGAGCCGCTTGCGTAGGGCGATGACGCGCTCGTCCTTCATGCCTGGGCGCAGAACCTTGCCTTCGGCGATACGGACCTGCGGCGCCGCCGGCTTCTCTTGCGCCTTCGGCTCGTCACCTTTGCCGCTGCGCAGTTCGGCGAGCTTTTCGCGCAGCGCCTTGAACTCCGGCTGCGGCGGATTGTAAGCGTCGAGCACTTTGCCTGCGTCATCGCTCTGAGCGAGCTTCGACAGCACCTCTGACGGCTCGGGGGGCACCTCCTTGAACGAGATGTCATTGCTGACGCGCGTGAACGAGATGCGGCCGGTCTGCGCATGGCGCGCGAAAGTTAGCGCCGAGTCGGTGAGCTTGAGCTCCGCATCGGCGAGTTGGTCGGCGCTCATGTCGGATTTGAACATAGGCGTCGGGTAATCGGCCGGATCGAGACCGACCTGATCGGCGTGGGCAAGGTAATCGATCGCCGACTTGGCGCGCGCGGTCGCAACACCCTCATGCGACCACGTCGGCGCGTAGTTGTGCTGTTTGTAGAACGCCCCGATGCCGTTGCGATCCGCTTTGCGGCCGATCATCCGATCGAATTGCTTGCCCGAAATGAGTTCGCGCAGTTTGTCGGAGACCGCTTGGTCGCTGACGCCGCTCGCCATTGCGACCGGCTTCGCGGGCTCGGCCGCAGGTGTGGTGGCGGTTTGCGCCGGTGCGGCGGACGTCGTTGTGTCAGGTTTCGACGCTTCGACCTTTGACGCCTCTGCTTTTGCAGCGGCGCTCGGCTGATCGGCGGACGTCGTCAAATCCTTCACGGTCAGCGGTGGCGGCAACGTCGTGTCTGGCACTGGCACACCGGCATCGATCTTTTGCTGGTCGGCCTGTTGCGCCATGCCGGGATGGCTGGCGAGCATCAGGGCGAGCGCCGTCGAAGCCAGAAGAGTGTTGAACCGGACGCTTTTCACCGCGTGACTCCAAGGCTGAGGGGCTGGTCGGGAGTGGACCCCTGATCATTCGGGACCCAATATACCCCACTGAATTCAAAACGATGCGTTAGCGATGCCGGCGCAGCGAAGAATTGCTCACTGTGACTATTTTGCATGACCGCAACCATTTGATTCCAGCCGCAAATCGTCGCGGGGGCAGCGTGCCAAACTCGTACAGATTCCGGTTCATAAGATTGGGACTGCCGCCGAATTTACGCGGGCTTTCGGTGACATTTTCGTGAGAGGCGGCGCTCTGCACGTCGCGCGCGATCTGCGGCAGAGGGGCGCCACACTTCGCATGGCGAATGCGGCGGATTCCACCAAAAAAAACCGGGCCCCACGAAGGGGCCCGGTTGGTCAGTATACCGTCGTGGGGGACGGCAACATCTTCCAGAGGGGAACATGCTGCTGCACCGGCGACTCTGGGAGGACATCCGTCCGGCGCATCAGCGAGTGCGGAATATGCGGCGATGCCGGAACCGCAGCAACGCCCGGTGCCGCATGTCAGCCATGCAGCGTCTCCGAGCGGTTACGGACAGTAAAACCTCATGTTTTACGACGGGAAACGTCGATGCCCTCAGAAATGCCAGCGCTGCGCGTTGGCGACGAGGAAATCGCGAAACACCTGAATGCGGGCGACCGATTTCAATTCTTCGGGATAGACGAAGTATGCATCGAGTGCGAGCCGCTCGCCTTCACCGAAGAGCTGCATCAGGCCACCGTTCTCTTCAACCAGATAGTCGGGCAATATCGCGATGCCGAGACCCTTCTGGCACGCGCGCAATACGCCCAGCACGTTGTTCTGTGTGAGACTCGGCATCCGCGGACCCTTGCCGTCGCGGCTGACTTCGAGCAGCCAACGCCGGTTCTGAAGATGGGCCGGCACGACGCTGCCGCCGAGCACAATGATGCGATGTTTGTCGAGTTCTTCGTGCGTGCGCGGAGTGCCGAAACGCTTGAGATAATCGGGTGACGCGTAAGCGTGGAAGTGCACCGAGAACAATTTGCGCTGGATCAGGTCCGGCTGCGTCGGCTGGCGCAGCCGGATCGCGACGTCGGCCTCGCGCATCGCGAGATCGAGCTCCTCGTCGGAGGTGATCAACGTGATGTGGATATCAGGATAGAGATCGAGGAATTCACCGAGCCGCGGCGTCAGCCAGTGCACGCCGATTCCGGGGGTCGTCGAAACTTTCAGCTCGCCGTTTGGCCGCTCGCGGCTGTCGGTGAGCTTGGTGCGCGCGGCTTCGAGCTTCATGAAGACTTCATGCGCCGTGCGGTAGAGCAGTTCGCCTTGCTCGGTGAGGATCAGCCCGCGCGCGTGGCGGTGGAAGAGCGAAACCGAAAGCTCGGATTCGAGCGCGGAGACCTGGCGCGACACTGCGGATTGCGACAGGCCGAGGCGCTCGCCGGCATGCGTGAAGCTGCCTGCTTCCGCTGCCGCATGGAAAACCTTCAGCTTGTCCCAGTCCATTGAGGTACGGCCTGTCGTCGCCATGATTATTCTGCCGCCGCGCGATCGTGCTGGCGGGCGGCGAGAAACTTCTCGGCCTCGAGCGCCGCCATGCAGCCCTGGCCGGCCGCGGTCACCGCCTGCCGATAGATGTCGTCGGTAACGTCGCCCGCGGCGAACACACCCGGCACCGATGTCGCTGTCGAGTGACCGGCAGTGACGATGTAGCCCGACGGCTTCATCGGAATCTGCCCGGCGAACAGCTCCGACGACGGCTGATGTCCGATGGCGACGAAGACACCGTCGACGCGGCGTTCGCTCACGGTGCCCGTTTTTATATTCTTCAGCCGAACGCGCTCGACCTTCAACGGATTGTCGCTGCCGGACACGTCGTCGAGGACCGAGTCCCAGATCACCTCGATCTTTGGGTGCTTGAACAGGCGCTCTTGCAGGATCTTCTCGGCGCGGAACGAATCTCGCCGGTGCACGACCGTCACCCTGGAGGCAAAATTGGTGAGGAACAGCGCTTCCTCGACCGCGGTGTTGCCGCCGCCGACGACGATGACCTCCTTGTTGCGATAGAAGAATCCGTCGCAGGTGGCGCAGGCGGACACGCCGTAGCCTTTGAATTTTTGTTCCGATGGCAGGTCGAGCCAGCGCGCTTGCGCGCCCGTAGCGATGACCAGCGCGTCGGCGAGATAGACGTCGCCCGAGTCGCATTCGAGGCGAAACGGCCGCTGCTTCAGGTCCACGGATACGACGGTATCGGTGATGATCGTAGTACCGACATGCTCGGCCTGCTTCTGCATCTGCTCCATGAGCCAGGGGCCTTGGATGACGTCGGCGAAGCCGGGATAATTTTCGACGTCGGTGGTGATGGTAAGCTGGCCGCCGGGCTGGATGCCCTGGAGCAGCAAAGGCTCGAGCATTGCGCGTGCGGCATAGATGGCGGCCGTGTAGCCGGCCGGACCCGAGCCAACGATGACGACCTTACGGTGAACTGTCTTGGCCATGCTTGGCGCCCCTTGCGGGTATTCAGACGGGCGCGCGTCGCCCGGTAGGGGCCGGGCTGGATCGCCGGCTCTGGGAGGTTTGTGGGGCGCGGCTCCCTCGACGCAGGGGCCGGACGCCAGCCCGCTCCATTTATTGCTTTCGCCCGAGCCATGCAAGATACGCAACCCAAAAGCCCACAAGCCTTGTGTCGGCCGGGAAGCAATGCGCGAGGCGCGCGCAATAATCTTTCGCGAAAGATTATTTCGCGGTATGGATGCGCTGCCGGCTCACTCGCCGTGGAGATCGCCTTGCCCGCCCGTCTGGACGCCATCGACCTCAATATCCTGAAGCAGCTTCAGGACGACGGCCGTATCACCAATGTGGAACTTGCCCGCCGCGTCGGCATTTCGGCGCCGCCCTGCCTGCGGCGGGTCCGCGGGCTCGAGGAGGCCGGCTACATCAAAGGCTACCGGGGACTGCTCGACGAGAAGATGCTCGGCTATGAGGTGTCGGTCTTCGCCATGGTGCACCTCGCCAGCCAGGCCGAGGCTGATCTCGCCGCCTTCGAGGACTTCGTGCGCAAGCAGCCGCTCGTGCGCGAGTGTTGGATGCTCTCGGGCGAAATTGACTTCGTGCTCAAATGCGTCGCGCCTGATCTCAAGACCTTTCAGGCCTTCGTCGAAAAGCTCACCGCCGCGCCGAACGTGCGCAACGTGAAGACGTCGCTGGTGCTGCGGCAACCGAAGGACGCGGCCATGGTGCCGATGGAAGGCTGAGCGCCGCATGGCCCCGCTTGCGTATATCGGCGGTGCGGCCGGATTCGCCGGCGACCGCACCGATGCCGCGGGCCCGCTGGTCGAGGCGCTGGCCAAAGCCGACGGTCCTCGCTTCCTGATGTTCGAGACACTGGCGGAGCGGACACTCGCGCTGTCGCAGCTCGAGCGCCGCCGCGATCCGGCACGCGGCTACAATCCGGCCCTCGAGCGTTTCGTCACGCCGATCTTGGCGCGCTGTCTCGCCGAGAACATCCGCATCGTCGGCAACTTCGGCGCCGCCAATCCGCCGGCGGCGGCACGGCGCATCCAGGAGATCGCGCGCGAGCAGGGCCTCAGGCCGCCGCGCATCGCCGTCGTCGAAGGTGACGACCTTGCCGGCACGCTTTCGGTGCAGGAACTCGCCGCGCGCGAGACCGGAGGCACGTTGTTGCGCGGGGCCAGCGAGATCGTCGCCGCCAATCTCTATCTCGGCGCGCAACCAATTGCCGAAGCGTTCGACCGAGGAGCGGACATCGTCGTCACCGGACGCGTTGTCGATTCGGCGCTGGCGCTGGGACCGTTGGTGCACGCCTTAGGCTGGCGCTGGGATGACTGGAATCGCCTCGCCGCAGGCACGCTCGCCGGCCATCTGCTCGAATGCGGTGCCCAAGTCACCGGCGGTTATTTCGCCGATCCGCCGCTCAAGGAGGTGCCTGGATTGGCGGAGGCCGGCTATCCGCTCGCCACGATCGACGGCGACGGCACGATCGTCATCGGAAAGCCTGAAGGCACCGGCGGCCGCATCGACCGGCAGACCGTCGTCGAGCAAATCCTGTACGAAATCCACGATCCTGCCGCTTATCTCGTTCCCGACGTCGTGCTCGACCTGACGCAGGTGACGGTCGAGGAAATCGGCCCGGACCGCGTGCGTATTTCCGGCGCGCGTGGCCATCCGGCGCCGGAGACGCTCAAGGCGACGGTGTGCGTCGATGCCGGCGTGCTCGCCGAGGCCGAGATCTCCTATGCCGGCCCGAACGCCGCGGGTCGCGCGCGCCTTGCCGCTGAAATAGTCCGCGACCGACTCGCCAGGCGCACGCCGGATCTCGAATTCCGCGTCGACGCCATCGGCGTCACCAGTATTCTCGGCAACGACGAGAACGCGATGCGGAACACGTGGAATGCCGAGGCTGCCGACGTGCGCCTGCGCTTCGCGGCGCAGGGCGCGCGGACTGAGGACGTTCGCATGCTGCTCGACGAAGTCGAGGCGCTCTATTGCTCGGGGCCCGCGGGCGGGGCAGGGGTGCGCCGCCACGTGACGCCGCGGCTCGCCAGCGCCTCCTGCCTGATCGAGCGCCGGTTCGCCAAGCCGCGCGTCACAATGATCGAGGCGCCGGAATGAGGACCGTCAAATTGCGCGACGTCGTCAATGCGCGCGCCGGCGACAAGGGCAACCGGCTTAATCTCGCGGTCGTCTGCCGCGATCCGCGCCATTACGCAGATGTCGCTCGCGAGCTGACGTCCGAGCGTGTCGCGCAAATCTTTTCCTCGCGCAGACCAACGAAAGTCGTGCGCTACGATCTACCCAGGCTCGCGGCATTCAATTTCGTGCTCGACGACGTGCTCGAAGGCGGTGTCAATTCTAGCCTCGGCCTCGACGGCCATGGCAAGTCGCTGTCGTTCCTGCTCTTGGATGCGGAAATCGAGATCGACTAGCCGAAATGAAACCGCCGGGCTCGCGGGCCCGGCGGCGTCAGTATCAACGAAGCGCGGGTGGCCCTAGCGCCACTCCACCTTCTTGATCTCGTAGGCCTTGGCGCCGCCGGGCGTGTTGACCTCCACGGAGACGCCCTTGCCTTTGCCGATCAGCGCCTTGGCGAGCGGTGAGGTGATCGAGATCTTGCCTTTCTTGGCGTCGGCCTCGGGCTCGCCGACGATCTGCCACACCTTTTTTTCCTCGGTGTCCTCGTCGATCAGCGTCACGGTCGCGCCGAATTTAATGCTCTCGCCGGAGAGCTTGGAGACGTCAATGATGTCGGCGCGCGCGAGCTTATCCTCGAGTTCCGCGATGCGGCCCTCGTTGAGCGACTGCTGCTCCTTGGCGGCGTGATACTCGGCGTTCTCCGACAGGTCGCCGTGCGAACGCGCCTCCATGATCTGCTGGATGATGCGGGGCCGCTCGACTTGCTGGCACTGTTTGAGCTCGGCCTCGAGCACGTCATAGCCTCCGGCGGTCATCGGTAGCTTTTCCATAACCTCATCTCCTCCTGGCGGCCACTTGATCGCACTTCGCGCGCCGCCAAGTCCTTCCAGCTTTCCACTTCGATCCACTCGCAATACGACTCCGGCCACGGCTTCCCGCCACCGGAGTCATGAAAGAGGCCCGTCAAATACGCACCAACCGCAGCCGGGTTCCCCTCGCCGCGGTTTTGAGCCTACGCCGGCCTCACGCACGCCGCCGCGACCGGTCCAAAACCTTGCGATGTATCGTCAGGTCCGGGCCTGATAGTATGTCTGCAGCGCACGCACCTCGAGGTCGCCCCCGAGATAGGCTTTGATACCTTGCGCTGCCGCAACGGCACCTGAAAGAGTGGTGTAGTACGGCACTTTATGCAAGAGGGCCGCGTGCCGCAAAGAGCGACTATCCGCTAGCGCCGTGGCCCCCTCGGTGGTGTTGAAGACCAATTGTACGCCGCCGTTCTTGATGGCGTCGACAATGTGCGGCCGGCCTTCCAGCACCTTGTTGATCTTCGCCGCCGGGACGCCTTCTTCCGCCAGGTAGCGTTGGGTGCCCGAGGTGGCGATGATCTTGAAGCCGAGCGAGGCGAGCAGCTTTACCGCCGGCAGGATGCGGGGTTTATCGGCGTCGCGCACCGAGACAAAGACCGTGCCGGTACGTGGCAGATGGGTGCCGCTGCCGAGCTGACTCTTGGCGAAGGCGATCTCGAACGAGCGGTCGAGACCCATCACCTCGCCGGTCGACTTCATCTCCGGACCGAGCACGGTATCCACGCCGGGGAAGCGAGCGAAGGGGAACACCGCTTCCTTGACCGCGTGGTGCTGATAGGGTCGTTGCTTGAGATCGAAGCTCTTCAGGCTTTCGCCGGCCATGACGCGCGCGGCGATCTTGGCGATCGGCAGGCCGATCACCTTGGCGACGAAAGGCACCGTGCGCGAGGCGCGCGGATTGACCTCGAGCACATAGATGTCGCCGCCTTTGATGGCGTATTGCACGTTCATCAGGCCGCCGACATTGAGCGCGAGCGCAAGCTCGCGCGTCTGCCGGCTGAGCTCGGCGATCGTCTTGTCGTCGAGCGAGTGCGGCGGCAGCGTGCAAGCCGAGTCGCCCGAATGGATGCCCGCCTCCTCGATGTGCTCCATGATGCCGGCGATGAAGGTGTCCTTGCCGTCGGCGAGGCAATCGACGTCGACCTCGGTGGCATCCGACAGATAGCGGTCGATCAAGAGTGGGCTTTTCGCTGAGACGACGAGCTCCGACGGCCGGTCGAGATCGGACGCGAGGCGCGCGAGATAGCGATCGATCTGCGCCGAGTCGCGCACGATCTCCATGCCGCGGCCGCCGAGCACGTAAGATGGGCGGATGACGACCGGATAACCGATCTGGTCGGCGATGGCGCGCGCCGTCTCGGGCGAGACCGCGATTCCGTTCTGCGGCTGGCGCATCTTTAATTTGTCGAGCAGCTTCTTGAAGCGGTCGCGATCCTCGGCGAGGTCGATTGCATCCGGCGATGTGCCGAGGATCGGCACATTCGCCTTTTCGAGGGCCTCAGCGAGCTTGAGCGGCGTTTGGCCGCCGAACTGCACGATGACACCGTGCAGCGTGCCGTTCGAGCGCTCGGTGTCGATGATCTCCAGCACGTCCTCCGGCGTCAGCGGCTCAAAATAAAGCCGGTCCGAAGTGTCGTAGTCCGTCGAGACCGTTTCCGGATTGCAGTTGACCATCACGGTCTCGTAGCCCGCCTCGTTGAGCGCGAAGCAGGCATGGCAGCAGCAATAGTCGAACTCGATGCCCTGGCCGATGCGGTTGGGTCCGCCGCCGAGGATAATGACCTTCTTGCGGTCCGAAGGCTTGGCCTCGTCGACCGGCTGGCCTGCGAACGGCGCCTCGTAGGTCGAGTACATGTAGGCGGTCGGCGAGGCGAACTCGGCGGCGCAGGTGTCGATGCGCTTGAACACTGGTCGCACGCCGAGCGCGCGCCGCTTGGCGGTGACGGTCTCCGCATCGCTGCCAGTCAGCTTGCCCAGACGCTTGTCGGAAAAGCCCATCGCCTTCAGTTGCCGGAATGGCGCGGGAGTGGTCGGCAGCCCCTTTGCTTTGATCTCGACTTCCGCCTCGACGATGCCGCGCAGCTCGGCGAGGAACCAGGGGTCGATGCGGCAGGCATTGTGAATAAGCTCGTCGCTGGCGCCGAGCCGCATCGCCTGAGCGACTTTGAGTAGGCGCTCCGGAGTTGGCGTGCCCAGTGCGGCCCGGATGGCGTTCTTGTTGTCGGGATCGTCGATGCCCTTCGTGGCGTCGAAGCCCTCGATGGCGATCTCGTCGAGGCCGGTCAGCCCGGTCTCCAGCGAGCGCAGCGCCTTCTGCAAGGATTCCTGGAAAGTGCGGCCGATGGCCATCGCTTCGCCGACCGATTTCATCGACGTGGTGAGCACCGGCGAGGCGCCGGGGAATTTTTCGAAGGCGAAGCGGGGGATCTTGGTGACGATGTAATCGATCGTCGGCTCGAACGAGGCGGGCGTCGCGCCGCCGGTGATGTCGTTGGCGATCTCGTCGAGCGTGTAGCCCACGGCGAGCTTGGCGGCGACTTTGGCTATGGGGAAGCCCGTTGCCTTCGAGGCCAGCGCCGAGGAACGCGACACGCGCGGATTCATCTCAATGACGAAGAGCCGGCCGTCGGCCGGATTGACGGCGAACTGCACGTTAGAGCCGCCGGTCTCGACGCCGATCTCCCGCAGCACCGCTATCGAGGCGTCGCGCATGATCTGGTATTCTTTGTCGGTCAGGGTCAGCGCCGGCGCGATGGTGATCGAATCGCCGGTATGCACGCCCATCGGATCGACGTTCTCGATAGAGCAGATGATGATGCAGTTGTCGTTCTTGTCGCGAACGACCTCCATCTCGAATTCCTTCCAGCCGAGCACTGATTCCTCGATCAGCACTTCGTTGGTCGGAGA
>DATCFB010000199.1:0-2508 GCA_036509755.1 Pseudolabrys sp.
GCCTGGACGGCGTCGGTGCTGGTCATTCACGCCGTCATCATTACCAAGTGCCGGCAGTTCCTCGACCTGCCCCCGTCAGAGGTGTCGACGCGCGCCTGGCGCACGCGCTTCATCATGCTCGATCTCTTCTACGGCATTGCGTGGATGTTCATCCTCATCCGTCCAGTTGGCGTCGACGAGAGCTCGGGCACCTTCATGCTCTTCGTCATGCTACTCGTCGTGGCCGTGTCGAGCATGCTCGCCTCGACGCTGCCGATGGCCGTGTTCGCCGCCACGTTCCCGGTGACCGCCGCCGTCGCGCTCGACTTCGTCATGCACGGCACGTTGCGCGACATGATCCTTGCTGGCATGGCGATCGCGGCGCAGGGCTACTTCGCCGTGCTCGCCTACCGCCTCTATTCGACATCGCTGGCGACACTGGAGGCACGCGCAGAGAAGGACGCGTTGATCGGCGAACTGGAACAGGCGAAGGCGATCTCGGACGAAGCGCGCCGGCGCGCGGAGGCCGCCAACATCTCCAAATCGCGTTTCCTCGCGCAGATGAGCCACGAGCTGCGCACGCCGCTCAACGCCATCCTCGGCTTCTCGGAGGTGATGAAGACCGAGGTGTTCGGTGAGCACGCAATCCCCGCTTACAAGGAATACTCCGGCGACATCCATAATTCCGGCGTGCACCTGCTCGGCCTCATCAACGAGATCCTTGATCTGTCGCGCATCGAGGCCGGCCGCTACGAACTGAACGAGGAGTCGGTATCGCTCGTCGGCATCGTCGAGGATTGCCATCATCTGTTGAAGCTGCGCGCGACGAACCGCGGCATCATCATGCACGAGATGTTCGAGACCGAATTGCCGCGGCTGTGGGCGGACGAACGCGCGATCCGGCAGATTTGCCTGAACCTCCTCTCCAACGCGATCAAGTTCACGCCGCAGGGCGGCGAGATTTGGCTCAAAGCCGGCTGGACTGCCTCGGGCGGGCAATACATGAGCGTCAAGGACACCGGTCCGGGCATCCCCGAAGAGGAAATCCCGGTCGTGCTCGCGTCCTTCGGCCAGGGCTCGAACTCGATCAAATCGGCCGAACAGGGCGCCGGCCTCGGCCTGCCGATCGCCAAGAGCCTCGTCGACCTGCACGGCGGCACGTTCCAGCTCAAGTCGAAACTGCGCATCGGCACCGAGGTGATCGTCACCTTTCCGCCCGAGCGCGTCGTCGCGGCGATGGCGCCGATCCACGAGCAGGCGCCATCGATCGCGCCAACCCATAACGAGCCCATCCTCAGCGCGGAGGAAAAGCGCCGGCTCAGCCGCCGTCCATTGTTCCGGGTCGGCACCTGAGCGGACCCGCCTTGCGACAATCGCGCGATTGCCTTCCCCTCTCGGCGCATTATGGTGGCCGGGATTCGCCCGCGAATTTCGCCGATGGACAGCCCCTGCACCAAAATCTGCACTCTCGATGCCCACTCCGGGCTGTGCGTCGGATGCGGCCGCACCATCGAGGAGATCGCTGGCTGGAGCCGCATGAGCGATGCCGAACGGGCGCGCATCATGCTGGAACTACCGGCACGCATGACCGCGCGGTCCACGGTCGCGTCCAGGGAGTAGGCCAGTGAGCCGGCGCCTGACTTGGACCCTCATCCTGGGCGTCGCGATCTCGCTGTCGGCGATGATCGCCACCACGGACCAGGATGCCATCACCGATCTTCTGCGGCACGACCTTGGTGCGCTCACGCTGAAGATCGCGCTGGTCGTCTGCGCCGGCGGCCTTCTGCTCGTGCTGTTCAGGGAGAAACTCTCGAAAGTCTTTGAGGCGGCGTTGTTCTGGACGGTCATCGTTTTGCTGCTGGTTGTCGCCTACAGCTACCGCTTCGAGCTTGGCGACGTCACCGATCGCGTCGTCGCCGAACTGATGCCGGGCCATGTTGTGGGCCACGGCCGCAATGCCGAGGTGGTGCGCGGCCGCCGCGGCGACTTTGCCATCGCGGCGCATATCAATGGCGCGAAGGTGCCGATGGTGATCGACACCGGCGCCACATCGGTGGTGCTGACGCAGGAGGCCGCCCGCGCCGCCGGCCTGCCGATCGAAGTGCTCGACTACAGCGTCAATGTCGACACCGCGAATGGCCGCACGCGAGCGGCGCCGGTGACGCTCGCCCGTCTCGCGGTCGGCAACCTGACCGAGCGCGACGTGCCGGCGCTGGTAGTGCAGCGTGGCCAATTGCACAACAACTTGCTCGGCATGAGCTTCCTCAACCGGCTGGAAAGCTGGGAAGTGCGGGGCGACAAGCTGCGCATGCGCGGTTACCCGTAAGGCGCCCGAGATCCGCGGCAGTGCGCAAGGCGCAATGCGCGACTCCGGAACGACAAAACGCTAAATCAGCGTCGCCAGGAAGCGCAGCGATACGACCATCAAGAACAGGCCGAAGCCGATCTCGAGCTTGCGGCGCGGCAACCAATGCGCCAGCCGCACACCGTAGCCGGTCGTGTAGCTCGACACCGGCGCCATCAACACGA
>DATCFB010000200.1:0-2394 GCA_036509755.1 Pseudolabrys sp.
GAGGGCACGGCCCTTGCCGGGCGAGCCGAGCCAGCCCAGGAAAAAGCCGACCATCTGCCACAGCGCATCGAGCCCCAAGCAGCCTGGCATTACCGGGTCGCCCTTGAAATGGCAGGCGAAAAACCAGAGGTCCGGCTTCACCTCGAGTTCGGCGCGGACCATGCCCTTGCCATGCTCGCCACCCTGCTCCGAAATCTCTGAAATCCGGTCGAACATCAGCATCGGAGGCAGCGGCAGTTGCGCATTGCCAGCGCCGAACAATTCGCCGCGGCCGCAAGCCAGCAATTCCTCGTACTCGAAACTGTGTCGCCGATCGGTCATAGGCAAAACATCCACATGCGGGGTGAACGGTCTCAACGCCCGCGGCGGCAACTCGTATCACACCGGCTAAAGCGGGCAAAGGTCGAACGCCTATCCCGGGCAAACGTACCGGCCGGAAATCGCGGCAAAATGGCCGCTCGCGTGGTACTTAGCCTCAGTTGCGAGGAGGTTGCATCTGGCGTCTTCGGGTGTATATGTTGCGAATGAAACGGTTGCTGCTGGCCGCGTTCCGGCCGGCCTTTGGGCGTATCTGATGAACCCGCTACGGAACCTGAAGCCTTCGGCTTTCCCCGGCCAGTCCGTTCCGACGGACCTGACCGGCTGTCCGTGGCACGACGTCAAATCCATGCTGCGCCAGGTGGGCCTACGCCCGACCCGCCAGCGCATGTCGCTCGGCTGGATCCTGTTTGGCAAGGGCGACCGCCACCTGACCGCCGAGATGCTCTACGAGGAGGCGACCCGCGCCAAGGTGCCGGTCTCGCTCGCCACCATCTACAATACCCTGCACCAGTTCACCGAGGTCGGCCTGCTGCGCCAGGTCGCGGTCGACGGTTCCAAGGCTTATTTCGATACCAACGTCTCGGCCCATCACCACTTCTTCGTCGAAGGCACCGACGAGGTGCTCGACATCCCGAGCGCCGACGTGATCGTCGGCAGGACGCCGACGCCGCCGGAAGGCTATGAGATCGCGCGCGTCGACGTGGTCGTGCGTCTTCGAAAGAAGACCTGAGCGCGGCCTGACCCGTCTCGCCCGCTTGCATGAGCCCCGCTGACGCGGGGCTTTTTCGTTGCACCACTGATGTGAACGCGCGCGGTCAGTCCACTTTTTCGTTGGGATAGGCGCCCCAAAGACGGTCCTGACGGATATAGCCGCTGAAGTTTTTGCCGAAGAACCGGCACCACGCGCCGTCGCAGGACTTCAGCGAACCCAAAACGCCGGATTGCAGGCGTGCCGTCACCGCCGAACTCGCATCCGCGCTCTCGTAGAGCGGCACCAGTTCGGCATTGAGCTTGGGCACGACGACCGCCGTGCGCTTACCCGACAAAAGCGAGTGGTAGACCCAGCCTTCAGCGCCTTCCCAGTCGCGGATGCGGCGCCAGTTCTCGAACTCGGCCGTGATCTCGACCGGCATGCCGGCACGGGTGTAGACCCAGCGCACCTCCTGATCCTTGTTCGGACCGCCGCGCACATTGACCCTTTCGGACTTGAGGCTGACGAAGCGCGGGATCGACAGGCCGCTGACGGAGCCGACCCCCATGTCGCCGGCCGCGACAGCCGGCATGGCCGATAGGAAGCCGACGGCCAGAGCCGCGGCGACGCGCGCGAAGGCGGTTCGAACGCTTTGTCTTGATACGGCCATCTGCTAGGAAAAGAAGAGATTTCGTGGCTTGCGATGTGGCAAACGCAGTGTGGGCGACGACGGTTAATGAGGGCTGAATCAGCGCCCACTGCGGCGGTAGCATCGCGTTGAAACGGCGTGTGTGAGACGATTGAGGCACTATGGCGAAGAGCAAAAAGCCGCTGGTCATCGTCACGCGCAAGCTGCCCGACAGCGTCGAGCTGCGCATGCGCGAACTGTTCGACGCGCGGCTCAATCCCGACGACAAGCCGATGACGGCCGCGCAGCTCGCCGAGGCGGTCAAGACCGCCGACGTTCTGGTTCCGACGGTCACCGACGAGATCGACGCCGCAGTGCTCAGCAAGGCGGGCGAGCAGCTCAAGCTCATCGCCAATTTCGGCAACGGCGTCGACAACATCGATGTCGCCACTGCCGTGCAGCGCGGCATCACCGTGACCAACACGCCCGGCGTCCTCACCGAGGACACCGCCGACATGACCATGGCACTGATCCTGGCCGTGCCGCGGCGCCTCGTCGATGGTTCGCAGATTCTGACGACCGACAAGGATTGGCAAGGCTGGTCGCCGACCTGGATGCTCGGCCACCGCATCTGGGGCAAGCGACTTGGCATCATCGGCATGGGCCGCATCGGCCAAGCAGTGGCGCGGCGCGCCCGCGCCTTCGGGCTACAAATCCACTATCACAATCGCCGCAAGGTGGCGCCGAAGATCGA
>DATCFB010000201.1:0-17792 GCA_036509755.1 Pseudolabrys sp.
GCCCTCGATGCGCGCACCACGCGCGCACGCGGCCAGACCGTGCTCTACGACAGCGCCGAGCGGCTGACGATCCTTGCCAAGCTGGCCCGCGATTATCCGAAGGCGCGCATCGTCTTTTCCGGCGGCTCCGATAAAATCTCCGCGAGCATGCCGCTGGAAGCCGACTACGTGACGCCGTTGCTCGAGAGCTTCGGCATACCGCGCGAGCGCATTACGTTGGAGCGGCATGCGCGCAACACAGAGGAGAACGCGACACTTACCAAGGCCCTCGTTCAGCCCAAGCCTGGCGAGCGCTGGCTGCTGGTGACGTCGGCGCAGCACATGCCGCGGGCGATAGGCTGCTTTCGGCGGATCGGCTTTCCGGTCGAGGCCTATCCTGTCGACTGGCACACGGTTCCGCGCTGGAGCCCGACGTTCGGCCTGGACTTCGCCGGGACCGTAGCCGGCACCGACGGTGTCGTGCACGAATGGGAAGGCCTGTTCATTTACTGGCTGACCGGCCGAACGAACCGGTTCTTGCCCGCCCCGTAACGCGGATCAGCGTTTACGTCCCTTGCGGCAGAACATGTCGTAGACGGCGCCGATGACGACGCGCGCTTCCTCGCTGGCGAGGCGATAATAGATCGCCTTGCCGTCGCGGCGGGTGGCGACGAGCCCGTCGGCCCGCAACCGCGCGAGCTGCTGCGACACCGTCGGCTGCCGCAACGACAATATATCTTCGAGTTCGCTCACCGACCTCTCGCCCTCGGCGAGAATGCAGAGGATCAGCAATCGGCTTTGGTGTGCCAGCGCCTTGAGAAAATCCGCCGCGCGCAGCGAATTGCTGGCCATGCGGTGGAGATCGTGCTTGCGGTCGCGGCTTTCCGAAACGTGTAAGTCCATGGCCCACCCGGCAGCATCGTCCATTCGGCGCCAGAATACAGACCAGTCTTCCCCCGGTTGCAATGGCTATTGCAGAGAAGGAAATTGTTATTTCCGGCCGGATCGGGACTTCGTGCTCAGCCAAATCGGAATGCGAGAAGATTATCGATCGCGCGCAGCTCGTCGAGCACGCGATGAAGAAGGCCGGCATCGCGGCTATCGATCGCTTTCGGAATGTTCGTGAGGCTCGCCTGCGCGCCGTCGATCAGGCGGCGGAATTCCGGCGCCTGGCGCATGCTCGCCGTCGCCATGCCGTCGCAGCGCGTCAGAGTCTTGCCATAGGTTTCGGCCTTGCTCGCGAGAGCCACGCTGACGCCCGGCGTGGCGAAATCGAGCTTGGAATCGTCATAGGCCATCAGCGCGGCAAACGATTGGCCGGCCTCGTGCAGGCAATCGGCCAGCACCTCGACATGCGCGGACTTGCGCAATTGATAGAGATCGTCGGTCACGGCGATGAGCGACTGGCGGGCATTGTCCGGCCGGCCGGACCCGAGCAGCATGTCGGCGGTGACGAGCCGCATCGCGATGTCGGTCATCGTCTTCACGTAGAGCTTGCCGTCGAAGACCGCCGGGCGCTTACGGCTCGTGACCTGCTCGAAGGCCTGGCGCAGCCGGTCGAGCTCGACCCCCGCAAGATCCGTGTTGCCGGTTCGCAGATAGCCGATGGCGACGCGGTTGTGCGCGGCGGCCTGCTCGACGGCGGCATTGAAGTCAGAGAGGTCGTCGGCCCTGGCCGCGGCCAATGCCGGGACGGCGAGTGCGGCCGCGAGGAATGCAAGGCGGGCGAGCCTAACCAGCATGAGATCACCGGACTGTGAGACGGCGCGTTGGGGCTTCGCTATTATATACGCCGATGTGCCGGCCGGCGAAGGTCGCGAATGGAGGATGGTTTCGGTGGCATTGACGCGGCGCGATCTGTGGCTCGGTGCGGCGGCGGCGATGGCGCTGCCGGCGATCGCGCGCGCCGCGCCGGAATTGACCGACGAGGGACTCTATCGCGAGCCGTGGTTCCTCGACAGCTTCATGGTGCTCCCGGAAGACCTTGCGGAGGCCGGCAAGCAGGGCAAGCGCTTCGTTGTCATGTGGGGGCTCAAGGGCTGCCCTTATTGCAAGGAGACGCATTTCACCGACTTCGCCCGGGCGGACATTGCCGAGTACATCAAGGCCAATTTCGTCGTCGAGCAGCTCAATATCATCGGGCTGAAGACGGTTACCGATTTCGACGGCCAGGAACTGACCGAGAAAGCGCTGGCGAAGAAATATAACGTGCAGTTCACGCCGACCTTCCAGTTTTTCAACGAGGATCCGGCGAAGCTGAAGACGCTGGCACCGCAGGCACGCGAGGTCGCGCGCGCACCGGGCTATTTCCGGCCGGACGACTTCCTCGCCATGTTCCGCTTCGTGCGCGAGAAGGGTTACGAGACGAAAAGCTTCCGCGATTTCCTGAAAAGCCGCGCGAGCTGAGCATTCATCGTCATGGCCGCGACGAGCGCGGGCATGACGGTGCGGGGGAGCGTCGCACCGCATCCGGGACGCGCTTTGCCATCTCGGTTTCTTTCGCTTAAGACTGCCGCGCCAATCAGGAACGCGGGTCATCATTTCCCATGTCCAAGCTCAGGCTCTCCGTCGCCGTCGGCCCCTATGACCGCACACGCGCGCTGATCGACGGCAGTGTGCAGATCGACGGCGTCGAGCCGGTCTGCATGACGCTTTCGCCGGAGGAAATCTTTTTCCGCGCGCTTCGACATGCCGAGTTCGATATCTGCGAATTGTCGCTGTCGAGCTTCACGCTGAAGACGGCGCAGGGCGGCGGCCCTTACGTCGGCGTGCCGGCCTTCGTCTCGCGCGCCTTCCGTCACACGTCGATCTATGTGCGCACCGACCGCATCAAGAAACCGGAAGACCTGAAGGGCAAGAAGATCGGCCTGCCGGAGTATCAGCTCACCGCCAATGTCTGGGCGCGCTCCATCCTCGAGGACGACTATGGTGTGAAACCGTCCGACATCCACTGGATCCGCGGCGGCATCGAGCATGCCGGTCGGCCCGAGAAGATTGCGGTCAATCTGCCGAAAGACATCCGCCTCGACAACGCGCCGGAGGGCAAGACCATCTCCGCGCTGCTTGCCGAAGGCGCGATCGACGGCTTCATCGCGCCGCGGCCGCCGGCGCTGCCCAAGAACACGCCGAATGTCGGCTGGCTTTTCCCCGATCCGGTCGCCGCCGCGCAGGATTATTTCAAGCGCACCGGCATCTTCCCGATCATGCATATCGTCGGCGTTCGTCGCACGATCGCCGAGCAGCATCCGTGGTTGCCGGGCGCGGTGTTCAAGGCTTTCAGCGAAGCAAAAGCCAAGGCGCTCGATCTGCTCGCCGACACTTCGGCCACCAAGGTGACGCTGCCCTTCGTCGAGGAGCGGTTGACGCAGGCGCGCGCTCTGATGGGCGAGGACTTCTGGTCGTACGGCGTCGCGGAGAACCGCAAGACGCTGGAGACCTTCCTGCGGCACCACCATTCGCAGGGCCTGTCGTCGCGCGTGGTGACGCCGGAGGAAATTTTCCATCCGGGTACGCTGGAGAGCTTCAAGCTCTGACAGGTCGGGGAGGCGAGGCGATGGCGACCATCAAGGTGATGAGCGGCGGCGCGCCGAAAGAAGTGTTCGGCAAATTGACGCCGGCTTTCGAACGGCAGAGCGGCCATAAGCTCGCCTACAGCTTCGCGGTGCTGAGCGCGCTGCGCGACCGGCTCGCCGCGGGCGAAGCCGCCGACGTGCTGGTGATGCCCACCAACATTCTCGACGGCTACGAGAAGACCGGCGTGGTGCGCCCGCAGGGCCGCGGCGTGCTCGGCCTCGTCAGCGTCAACGCGGTGGTGCGCAGCGGAGCGCCAAAGCCCGACCTCTCCAGCGTCGACGCCCTGAAGCGGGCGATGCTCGCCGCGCGGACGATCGTGTTCGCCACGCCCGGCATGACGCCGAGCGGCACGCATATGGGTAAGCTCGTCGAACAGCTCGGCATCGCCGAGGCGATGAAGGGCAGGATCATCCATCGCCCGGCGCTGGAAGGCGGGGTCGAACTGGTCGCGGGCGACGAGGCCGAGATCGGCTTTTATCCGAAAAGCGAAGTGGTCGGCGCCAAGGGCCTTGCACTGGTCGGGCCGCTGCCGGCGGAGGTCCAGCTCACCACGATCTACGGTGCGGCGGTGACCACCGCGAGCGCGGTCGCCGATGCCGGCACGGCCTTCGTCGCCTTCATGCGCGATCCGGCTCATCGCGCAGTGTGGGCGCAAGGCGGATTCGACGCGCCGAAGGAATAAGCAGGGTGGGCAAAGGCACCCTTGCGCGCCGTGGCCGCTTCTAATCGGATGATCGGAGCTCCAGTAGACAGGGGAGGTATGGTTCGCCTCCGCGTCATGTATGTTATATCTTCACCCACTGTTTCTTCCGGGTAGTTCTTAAAAACTTGTAATCTCCAAATGTTGAAAATAAGACCTGCAATTCGCTCAGACGCAATGCTATTGTTGGAATGGCGCAATGATCCGTTGACCAGAAAAATGTTCAAGACGAGCGACACGATTACATGGAGCGACCATATCGCGTGGCTCGAAAAACGTATTGCTCAGGTTGAACCACACCTGTATGTGGCCGAGAACGAAAATGACATCGCTATCGGCACGATTCGCGTGGATGACCGGCGGCTAAGCTATACTGTTGGTCCCTCGTTTCGTGGGCGCGGCTACGCCACTGAAATGCTGATTTGGGCAAGAAATCGATTCGGCGTGCTTATTGCCGAGATCAGACACGAAAACGTGGCATCGATTCGCGCGGCCAAACGCGCTGGGCACGAGATTGTACTGTTCTAATGTTAGATGTTTTAATTATATAATTGCCTTCGACGGTTGCAGCGATATAACGCATGGCGATGGCAGACAATAAAATATTCTGCGTGGCAACGGTTGGCGAGGCCAATTGGGCAACGTTTCATGCCACGGTCGCAAGGCTGCCCGGGGAATGGCATTTATTCTCATCGCCGGATAATCTGGATCCGCTAGTTCTTAAGAGGCTTAACCCGCGTGCAATTTTCTTTCCGCATTGGCGATGGAAGGTGCCCCCGGAAATCGTGTCTGCGTACGAGTGCGTTGCCTTTCACTCGACCGATCTGCCATTTGGGCGTGGGGGAAGCCCTATACAAAATATGATTCAATTAGGGAAAAGCGTGACCAAGCTTACAGCGTTTCGCATGACCGATGCATTCGACGCGGGGCCGATCTACGTGCAGTCAGATCTATCGCTTGTCGGGCCTCTACATCACATATTGGAGCGTGCGGCCACTTTGGTAGGCGAGATGATAGCGACAATCACTAAGGAATGGCCGACGCCAACGTCTCAGTCTGGGGAGGCCACATATTTTCGACGCCGCGCGCCGTCCCAGTCCGATATCGATACTTCCGACAATTGTCGCGAATTGTACGATCTCATCCGAATGCTTGACGCGCCAGGTTACCCTCACGCGTTCGTGGAAAGCGGGAAGTTTCGGATCGAATTCCGAGATGTCGACCAGAGAGCTGACGGCACGATCGAAGCAAGGGTGACCATCAAGGAGAAAGATCGGTGAGCGAAAGGGTTTTAGTGATTGCCGCCCATCCCGACGACGAGGCGCTTGGCTGTGGTGGAACGCTTGCCAAGCATGCAGACATGAAGGATAGCGTTCATGTGCTGTTCGTCGCAGACGGCGAGACCTCGCGTATCGGAGTTGCATCAGATTCGCGCCGACACGATCCGGCGAATGCAGCGTGTAAGCTGCTCGGAACGGAACGGCCTCTTTTTCTCGATCTTCCAGACCAGAGATTGGACACATTACCTTTCCTTGATGTCGTACAGAAGATCGAACCAGTCATAGAGTCAGTGCGCCCGACGATAATTTATACCCATCACGGAGGCGACCTGAATCTCGATCATCGAATTGTTCATCAGGCGGCAATGACGGCGCTTCGGCCAATGCCAAGCAGTATCTACAAGGCGATATATGCTTTCGAAGTTGCGTCCTCGACCGAATGGACCTCAAGCGCAATGGGAGGAAGCTTCATTCCGAACCATTTTGTGGACATTACGAGATTTCTCGAGACAAAGATGAAGGTCTTGAAAGCGTATGACGCGGAAATGAGAGCGTTTCCGCACAGCCGGTCGTATGACGGTGTGAAGGCGCTTGCAGTACTTCGCGGAGCCAACAATGGTCTGAGTGCGGCGGAAGGATTCATGACGGTTCGGTCGATCGGACGATAAGTTCTCTTCCCTGTCTGATTTGCCTCGCTTCGGTTGATTTCGTGGCAGAGATGGGGTGTTGCCTCGTCGCCGCCGTCATCCTGAAAGTCGAGTGAAGCGCGCTTTAAAGACTCTCCTGAGTCACAAATGCTTGCCGGCTTGGTGCTCTCGTCAAGGTGCCGCCCACCTGCTCGACCGTGCGCACGTGCTTCCGATAGAGCGTCTCGACGATGTCGCGCAGCCTAAGGCCCGAAGTGTCGTGCCTCATTGGCGCGCCACGCCCTCGGCTTGTCCGAGGGAGGAAGAAGAACGGCGTACCCGGCGCTTGACGAACAATACGGGCGATAATGCATGGCTGTTTGACAAATGAATGATGCACGAGACGCAGGAAATCCTGCGTCGGTCGCAGGCTATGACGGGAGCGCTACCGCCTGATCGTATTGAGGCCGCCGAGGCGACCGACCAGCGCATTGGCGCCGATCGCCAGCACGAACAGCACAATGAGGTTGGCGTACATGCGCGGCATGTCGAAGGTCGAATAGGCGTTTATGATGAGAAAGCCGATGCCCTTGTTCGACAGCTTGGTCTCGGCGAGCAGCGTGCCGATGAGCGCAATGCCGAGCCCCAGCCGCACGCCGTTGATGATCGGATGGCGCATCGCCGGTAGATAAATCTTGGTGATCATCTGCCGCGTATCGGCGCGGAACGAACGGCCGACGCGGATCAGCACGCGATCGATCTGGCGCATGCCGGCGGCGACCGACAGCGCGACCGGGAAGAAACAGGACAGCGCGCCGAGGGCGACCTTCGAGCCCGAGCCGACGCCGAACCACATGATCATCACCGGGAAGAGGATGATCTTCGGCGTCGGACCGAGATAATAGAGATAGCTCTCGAAAGCGCGGGAAAGGAAACGGTTGGCGCCGAGCATAAGGCCGACCACGACACCGCCGCCGCCGCCGATCACCAGCGCGAGCGCAATCTCGCCAAGCGTGACGCCGAGATGGAAATAATAATCGCCGCCGCTCAGGAGCGCGACGATCGCCTTGGCGATAGCAAAGAGCGACGGCACGACATCGCGGTAGAGCCAGCCGGACCGCGACAGCAATTCCCAGATCACCAGCGTGCCGACGATGAGACCGGCACGCAGCCAGGCGACCGCGCTCACGCCGCCGCCGCGGGCAGGGGCTTTCGTTACTTGAACGGCCGCAGCCATCGCTCGATCTTTTCCAGAGTCATGAAGAAGACGACGCTCACCAGGATGACGAAGCAGATCGCGGCATAGGTGCCGGGCAGGTCGTAGCGTTCGGCGAGGTCGTTGATGAGCTGTCCGAGCCCGCCGTAATTGATAAGAAACTCGACGCCGACGACGTTGATCAACGCAAAAATAAGTCCGAGCCGGATGCCGGTGAAGATGGCCGGCAGCGACGCCGGCAACATGATCTTCCAGAATTGCTGGCTGGCCGAGAGGTTGAAGCTCCTGCCGACATTGACCAGCACCTTGCGCGTGCCCGAGAGGCCCTCGATCGTTTTGAGGATCACCGGCGGCAGCGCCGCGACGAAACCCATCATGATGATGGTCCAGGCGTTGCGGCCGAAGATCACCATGAACAGCGGGTAAGCGAGCACGACCGGCGCGGCGGCGAGCGCCGCGACCCAAGTCTCGACCGCCTGCTGGAGGAGCTTGTACCGGTGCAGCAGCACGCCGCCGGCGACGCCAAACACGGCAATCATCACGCCGGTCGTCAGGCACTCGCCAATGGTGAGGAAGAAGCGGCGCACGATATGCTCTTCGGAGAAGAGGCGCCCAAACGCGCCGAGCACCTGCGATGGCGGCGGCACGACGAATTGCGAGATGGCGCCGGTGCGAATGAGCGCTTCCATGATGCAGAAGAACAGCACGGCGCAACCGAGGCCGGTCGCCGCCGGCGCGATTTCGGCGAGAGCGAAGCGGCGCGCCGATGCGGTCGCGTTCACGAGGCCGACTCGTGGAGCATATGGTCTTCTTCGTCCTTCATGCCGAGGCTCGCTTCTTCGCGCAGGTCGCTCCATATCCGGGCGACGTAGCGGCCGAAGGCTTCGCTGCCGACGATGTCGGAGGTGCGCGGGCGGGGCAGGTCGATTTCGACGATGCGCTTCACGCGCCCGGGCCGGTAGGTCATCACCAGGATGCGGTCGGACATCTGCACCGCCTCGGTGATGTTGTGGGTGATCAGCAGCGTGGTCTGCTGCAACTGTTGCTGGATCTGGAGCACCTTGTCGCCGAGCAGGAGGCGCGTCTGCTCGTCGAGCGCGGCGAAGGGCTCGTCCATGAGCAGGATCTTCGGCTCGGACGCGAGCGTGCGCGCCAGCGAGACGCGCTGGCGCATGCCGCCGGAGAGTTCGCCCGGATAGCGCTTCTCAAAGCCGTCGAGGCCGACCATCCTGATGAAGTGATGCGCGCGCTCGATGCGCTTGGCCTTGGCCATGCCAGTCAGTTCGAGCGGGAAGGCGACGTTGTCGACGACATTGCGCCAGGGAAAAGTCGACTCCTCCTGAAACACCATGCCGATCGACCGGTGCGGGCCGTCGATCAGTTCGCCGGCGACCTTCACCGTCCCGTCGTGCCGCGCGAGCAGGCCGCCGATGACGTTGAACACCGTCGACTTGCCGCAACCCGAGGGGCCGATGATCGACAGAAACTCGCCGGGGCGCACGCTGAACGACACGTCGTCGACGGCAACGACCGGGCCTTGCGCCGTCTCGAAGCGGACGGCGAGTTTGTCGGCGACGAGGATCGGCGTGTCCATCGCGGGCTACTCGCTCTTGACGCGGGTCATCACCGCGGTCGAGGCGGCGGTGTAGCCCGGTTCCACGCGCACGTCGACCACGGCCACTTCGCCTGCGTCGACGGCAGCGATCGCTTCACGCAGCACGGCGGGCAAGTCGGCGACGCTCTCGACCGGGCCGAAGCCTTGCGCGCCCTGCGCGCGTGCCATGGCGGCGATGTTGATATCCGGTTCGGAGATACGCTGACCGACCCAGCGGTTCTCGATCGGGCGGTGGCGCATGCGCGCGACGCGTTCCTGATGCAGCTCGTCGTTGAAGAAGGAGCGGTTATTGGCGACGACCATCAAAAGCGGGATGCGGTAATGCGTCGCGGTCCAGATTGCGGTGACGCCCATGAGGAAGTCGCCGTCGCCGCAAACGCCGACCGTCATGCGCCCGGTGCCTTTGAGTGCCAGCGCCGCGCCGACCGTGATGCCGGGGCCGCCACCGACACCACCGCCGCCGTCGGAGCCGAGATAATCGAGCGGATGGCGGAACGGAATGCTGGCGCCGTTCCACGACAGCGACACATGCGCCAGCGACGCCTCGCGGTCCTTGATCGCCTCGCGCAGTGCCGCGGCCATGTGATCCACGGTGAGCTTATCGCCGGCGGGGACGGGCAGGTCATGCGCATTGGCGGCGGCCGGGCGCGACTTGTCCTCGCCGAGCGCGGCGAGGAGCGCGCCGACCGCGGCTTCCGGCTCGCAGGCGAGGAAGACGTCGACCGGCGGCAGACCCTGATAGTCCATGCTCCAGCCATTGTGCAGGTGATGGTCGACCGAGACCTGGATCACCTTGGCGGTCACGTCGCCCGCTGTCTTGAACGTCCCGGCGGGATCGAGCCAGTCGAGGCTGAGGATCACGTCGGCCTTGCGGATCGCCGCGATGGCGTCCGCCGGCAGCGCGATCATGCCGGGCGCACCGGCGTGCAGCGGGTGATCGGTCGGGAAGGCGGCGGACACCTTCAGGTCGGTGACCACTTGCGCGCCGAGCCGCTCGGCGAGCGTCACGCGTGCGTTCCAGCCCTCCAGCGAACGCGAGCAGCGGCCGGCGAGGATCAGCGGCTGTTTCGCCTCGCGCAGCAGCGCCACGGCCTGCGCAATGCGCGCCGCGTCGGGCGCGAAGGTCATCGGCGGCATCAGCCGCGCGGTATCGACCGGCGCGACAGGCTCGGCGAGCTTCTCCTCCTGCATGCCGGCGTCGAGATTGACGTAAGTCGGCCCGCGCGGCGCGGTGTTGGCGATCCAATTGGCGCGCAGCACCGCTTCGCGCGCGGCGCCCGGCGAGGCCGGCTGGTCGTCCCATTTGGTGTAGCCGCGCACCAGCGCGCCCTGGTCGCGCGCCGTGTGTATCCAGTCGATCCACGGCCGCCGCTTGGCCGCGTCGACCGGTCCGGTTGCGCCGAGGATGACCATCGGCATGCGGTCGCACCAGGCGTTGAAGACCGCCATGGTGCCGTGCATCAGCCCGACATTCGAATGCACCGCCGCGGCCATCGCCTTGCCGGTCACCTTGGCGTAGCCGTGCGCGATGGCGATCGCCGCCTCCTCGTGCAGGCACAGCAGCATTTGCGGCGCGGCGTTGCCGAGATAGTTGACCAGACTGTCGTGCAGGCCGCGATAGCTCGCGCCGGGATTGACCGCGATGTAGGGGATATCGGTCGCGCGCAAGGCGTCGGCGACGACGTCGCTGCCGAAGCCGGGCGCGTTGACGCCGGCGGGGACGGGACGATCGATCGCGCCGAGGTCGGCGGGGTCGTTGGCGCGCGGCGCCGGCTGCCTGGGTGATGTCATACGAAACCGCGTGGCGCGGGCCGATGTGGCCGCTGCCGGCGGGTGCTCTCCCTGTGTCGGACGCCGGTTGAAGGACCGTGCGCATGCTTGCTTGCAAGCCACTCTAGACTCTGACATTTGCGGTTGGAAGCGGTCAGATGCGCAGGATGCAAAGGCGGCTCGACACATCCTCATGTCGGTGATGAGGTAGTCCCGCCGCCTTGGGCGGACGGCGGCGTTGCTCTAGAGTTGCGGCAAAGACGATGCCGCCCGGTCCAGGAGGAAACACGTGCTCAACCGCTCGATGATGTTCGCCGCGGCGGCTCTCGCCGTCACGGTCGCCGCTCCAGCCGCGCGGGCGGAATGGCCGGACCGCCCCATTCACTTCATCGTCGGCTTCGGTCCCGGCGGCGCCAACGACCTGATCGCGCGCATCGCCGCCGACGCCGTCGGCAAGGAGCTTAAGCAGACCATCGTGGTGGAGAACCGCCCGGGGGCCGGCGCGGTAATCGGCACGACCTATGTCGCGCATGCGCAGCCGGACGGCTACACCTTCCTGGTCGGCGCGGCGAGCACGATCACCAATAGCCTGCTGCTCAAGGATCTGCCGTACAAGGATTCCGACCTCGCGCCGGTCGGCATGATCGCGGTCGCGCCATCGACCATCGTCGTCAATCCGAGCGTGCCGGCGACCAACCTGAAAGAATTCGTCGCCTGGGCGAAGGCGCAGAACGGCAAAGCCACCTGGTCGACCGCCGGCAACGGCAGCACGCCGGAATTCGTCGCCGAGATGATCAAGGAAGCGACCGGCGTCACCTTCAATATCATCCCGTACAAGAGCGGCGGCGCCTCCGTGCACGGCGTCATGAACAACGAAGTGTCGGCGACTTCCGAAGCCAGTATCGTTGTGGTGCCGCAGATCAAGGCGGGCACGCTCAAAGGCATCGCCACGACCTACACAAAACGCATCAGCTCGTATCCGCAGATTCCGACGACGGCTGAGCAGGGCTTCCCGAGCGTGCAGATCGGCCACTGGGCCGGGCTCTACGCGCCGGTCGGTACGCCGCAGCCGGTGATCGAAAAGATGAACGCCGCGCTTCAGGCGGCGCTGAAGAATCCGGAAACGGCCGAGAAGCTGACGCGCACCCGCATCGAGCCGGCCGGCGGCTCGGTCGCCGATTTTGTCGCCTTCACCAAGGCCGAACGACAGCGGCTGAGCAAGCTCGCAGCAAACATCGCCAAGACCAAGAAATAGGCGGTCAGCAGGCCAACGCCTCCGCGATCTGTTCGGCGCGGGCGAGTCTGTCCGCGCCGAGCACGAGGTTGGCGATCGCATCGGCCTTGGCATCGCCGATCGTGCGCGCCGCGAGCGTTTTGAATTTGCGCACGACATCGGCTTCGGTGGCGAAGCTCTTTTCGCTGCCGCGCGGCGCCTCGACCGTTTCTTCCATGCGCGTGCCGTCCTTCAAGGCGACCTCGACACGCACCATGTGGCGGTAGTTGGAGCCGCGCGCGGTGATCGCCGGATCGTGCACCACCTTGACCTTGCGCGACAACGCAATGCGTCGTTCGTCACCGACGACCTCGTTGCTGAACTGGTCGACGAAGACGTCGCCCTCGAGCAGCAGCGTGGCGACGCAGTAGGGGAGGTTGAGCTGCGCCGAGGTTAGCCCCTGCGGCTGGTACGGCCAGCCGACGTGCTCGACGGTGACGTGCGAACCGTGCACCACGATCTCTTCGAAATCATCGGGGCCGAACGGTCTCTTCGCCTGCATCATGCGGATGGCGTCGAGCGTGGTGTGGTTGCTGCCAACGCAGGAATAGAACTTGAGCGAGATTCGCATCGTCTCCCAGGCGCGGCCGAGTTCCCACGATAATTGGTCAAGATCGAAGCGGTCGGTGGAACGCGAAAAGGTCGTGCAGAAGCCGCCATAGGGCGCCTCGAAGACGTCGAGAATGCCGGTGAAGCCCTGCTCGGCGAGCAGCGCGCCATAAAGCCCGCTCTGCGCCGACCGGCCCGCATGCATGCGCTTGACCATGGCGCCGTATTGCGCCGCCATCAGGCCCGCGGCCTGCGTCCCGGCGATGCCGAGTGCGTGCACCGTCTGGCCAGCCGAGAGGCCGAGCGCGGCGGCCGCACCCGCGGCGGCGGAGAAGACGCCGACCGTTGCGCCGGAGTGCCAGCCCTGGCCGATGTGCTCCGGTCCCATGCATTTGCCGACGCGCGGCCCGATCTCGTAGCCGGCGACTGCCGCACGCAGGAAGTCGGCGCCGCTCATGCCGGGGCGCATCTCGACGACCGCCATCAGCGGCGGCAGCGTCACCGCGCCGACGTGCAGGACGCCTTGGCGGTGCACGTCGTCGAGTTCGAAGCTTTGCACCAGCGTGCCGTTGACGAGCGCCGCGTGCGGCGCCGACAGCTTTTCCGCGGTGCCCCAGACGCGGCAGCCCGCCGTCGTATCGACGGCGGCAAGCGTCTTGCGCAGGATGCGGCTCCAGGGCAGCGCGCTGCCATAGAGCGCGCAGCCGAGAGCGTCGAGCATCAGCAGCTTGATGCGGCTGACGACCTCGCTGGGAATGTCCTCGTAACGCAGGCCCGAGACGAACTGCGCGATGGCGCGCGTGTGCGGATTGTCGCCGGCGCTGTTGCCTGACATGCGGGCCTGCCCTTACGAGTATTTCTTTTCGAGCGCGTCGAAATGCGGCTTGTTGACCAGCCGCTGCCGCTCGGCGAAACCGGCGACCTTGTCGGAAATGTCGTCGAGCGAGCCCTGCGCTTTGAGATGTTCGAGCACGGCCTGCATGCCGGCGACCGCCGCCTGCAACGCGGCATTGGCGTAGAGTACGAGCGCGTAACCCATCTTCTCGAGCTCTGCGCGCGACAGCATCGGCGTCAGGCCGCCGGCGACAATATTGAGAAGCTGCGGCACAGCGAGCTTCGGGATGGCGGCGATCTGCTCGGGCGTGCGCGGCGCCTCGACGAATGTCATGTCGGCGCCCGCCTCGATATAGGCGTTGGCGCGCTCCATCGCGTCATCGAAGCCGTTGACGGCAATGGCATCGGTGCGGGCGACGATGATCAGATCGGGATCGATGCGCGCGTCGGCGGCGGCCCGGATTTTCTGCACCATCTCGGCCGTCGGAATCACGCTCTTGCCCGAGAAATGGCCGCAGCGCTTGGGGAAGTCCTGGTCCTCGAGTTGGATGGCGCTGGCGCCCGCGCGCTCGAGCGTCTTGACGGCACGGCCGACATTGACGGCGTTGCCGAAGCCGGTGTCGGCGTCGACGATCAGCGGCAGCGCAACCGCATCCCGCATGGCGGCGACGTGGTCGGCGAGTTCGGTCACCGTCAGGAGACCGATGTCCGGCATGCCGAGGAAGGTGTTGGTGACGCCTGCACCGGTGACGTAGACCGCTTCGAAGCCGAGATCCTCGATGACGCGCGCGGTGAGCGCGTTGGCGGCTCCCGGCAGAAGCACCGCTTTCCTGCGGCCGATGAGACCGCGCAGGCGTCGGTTGGGGCTCTCGGACATCGGCGTTCCTTGCTCGGCTTGAAGCCGCGATGTGTCTAGCCGAAGGAGCGCATAGCTCCAACCGGGCTCGCGCGCGGGGCAGGGTGGCGGGCGGCGCGGCGCGGCTCTAAAAGAGGAGCCCAATTTCCGCGCAGGTCGAACGGTCCATTGCCCAAATCATTCAAGCCTGCCAGCCCGGCGCTCGTGCTCGCCGTCGGCTTTCTCGTCCTGTTCATCGGCGGCGGTACGCGCTTCGCCGTCAGCCTGACGTTGAAGCCGATCGTCGAGCAGTTCGGCTGGCAGCGCAGCGATCTCGCGCTGGCGGTCGCCGTGTTCATGGTGGTTTCGGCGACGACGATGTTCATCGCCGGCAAGCTCGCCGACCGCATGGGCCCGCGACTCGTGCTCGGCGGCGGCCTCCTCGTCAGCGCCGTCGGGATAGGTGCGATGAGCGTCATCGCGGCGCCGTGGCACGCGCTCGTGCTCTACGGCGTCGTCTACGCCATCGGCAATGGCGCCGCTTCCATGATTCCGGTCGGCGTGATGGTGACGCGCGCCTTCCCGGTGCGCACCGGCAGCGCCAACGCCGTGGTGATGTCGGGCATGAGCGTCGGGCAACTGGTGGTGATCGCGGCGCTCGCGGCGATCCTGACGATCGCGCATTGGCCGAGCGTCTTCCTCTGGCTCGGCATTGCGCATCTGGCGCTGGTGCCGTTCCTCATCGCCTTCATTCCGAAGGGCGGCGCCGCGGAGGCCAGGGCGGCGCGGCCGGCCGAAGGTCTCGGCATCGCTCAGGCGGCGCGCACGCGGCAATTCTGGCTGCTCATCGTCATCTACGCGATCTGCGGCCTCAACGACTTCTTCGTCACGACGCATGTCGTCGCCTTCGCACAGGACCGTGGCGCCGGCGCGCTGGTGGCGGGCAACCTGCTGGCCCTGATGGGCCTGACCGGCCTCGTCGGCGTGGTTGCCGCCGGCTATCTCAGCGACCGTGCGGGCCCGGTCTGGCCGACGGCGCTGGCCTTCGCCGCGCGCATCGCGGTGTTCGGACTGATCATGGTCGATCAGTCGGAAATCTCGGTCGCCGTCTTTGCGCTGGTCTTCGGCCTCACGTTCCTGGTCACGGCGCCGCTCACCGTGGTGTTCGTGGCGCAGAGCTTCGGCACGCGCCATCTCGGCGCGCTGACCGGTCTCATCACCATGGTGCACCAGATCTTCGGCGGCATCGGCGCCTATGCAGGCGCCGCCGTGTTCGACGCCACGCACCGTTACGACGCGGCTTTCGCCATCATGCTGACGGCGTCGACTCTGGCGCTGGTGCTGACGTTGTTCCTGCGGCGGCCCAAGCTCAGCCCGGCTGCCTGAGCCGCGCCAAGACTTTCAAGCCGGCATAGCCGTCGGCCGGTTCCATGCCGACCTGCTTCTGGAAGGCGAGGATGGCGCGCAGGGTGTCGGAGCCGGTGCGGCCATCAATGCCGTCAGTCTTGAAGCCGTGCTCGTTGAGGCGCCGCTGGATCTCCTTTACCTCGGCGATCGTCGGCACGCGCTCGCTGCCGGGAAAGAGGCGGTGGAACGGCGGGTCGCCGCGGATCAGATCGCCAAGATGGACGAGCGCCAGCGTGTAGTTCGTCGACGGATTGTAGGAGCGCACGGCGTGGAAGTTCTGCCCGACCAGGAAAGTGGGTCCGCCGGGCACCGGCATCCACAGCTTCACGCGATCCTCGGGACGAGCGAAGGCCTTGCCGTCGGCGCGGCCGATGCCGAGCGCGTGCCATTGCGCGTAGCTGCGCCAGGTCCGGTTGTCGGCCAGACGATGCTGGCCGGGCGGGATCGTCACCTCGCAGCCCCAGGCCTCACCGCGGCGGTAGCGGCCGCGGGACAGTAGATAGCGCGCGGTGCCGGCCAGCGCGTCGTCCGGCTTGCCGAAGGGGTTGATGCGGCCGTCATGGTCGAAATCGACACCCATGTGCAGCCACACTTCGGGCATCCACTGCGTGTGGCCCATCGCTCCGGCCCACGAGCCGATCATGTCCTTCGGTTGCGCCCAGCCGCGATCGACGATGGTGAGGGCATTGAGCAGTTCGGATTCCCAGTAGCGGCGGCGGCGCGGCTCGCCATAGGCGAGCGCGGCGAGCGCCGGGATCACGGGCCGCATATATTTTCGATTGGTGATGACGTCGCCGAAGGAGGATTCCATGCCCCAGAGTCCGAGCAGGATGTAGCGATCGACGCCATATTCGGCTTCGACCCGATGCAGCACGCCGGCATACTCCTTCGCGCGCTCCTTGCCGGTGATGACGCGCCAGTCCGAGCAGCGGCGGTTGATGTATTGCCACGTCTCTTCGGTGAATTCCGGTTGCGCCCGCACGGCCTCGTAGACGCTGGTGTCCGGGGTCACCGTCTCCATGACACGATCATAGGTCGCAGCCGAGATGCCGCGGGCGAGCGCTCGCGGCCGGAAGGCCTGCACCCAGCGCTCGAAGGCGGCCGAGCGCGCGAAGGCTGGCGCCGCCGAGACTGCAAGCGCGGCAGCGAGGAAGCCGCGGCGGCTCAGGCGTGATTGGAACAAATGCGAATCCCTAAGCATGCCGCATGTTGAAACAGGGCCGTCACCGAGACAATCGGCGCAAAGCCGGCGTTTTCGTGATGTCCTAGCGGTGCGCGAGACGGCGGCGGATCCGATGCGGCCGCCGTTCCGGCAGCGGCGGCGCGCGCTCCGCCACGCGTTGCGGCGGGATCTGCCTGGCGGATCGCCCGGTCGCCGTCTCGGTCTTGCTCTCCGGCTCCTGCGCCAGCGCCGGTTCGGCGATGTCCCTGATCTCGGTGCCGCGCGCCCCGATCAGCCGCTCGTAGGCGGAAACCAGCGTCATATACGGATTGACGAAGACGTAGCCGAGCTCGGTCGGCACCTGCATGTCGAAATGCAGGTGATAGGTGGTGCCGTGCTCGTAGTCGTTGAAGTTGCCGACCTTGCCGATCTTGTCGCCTTCGCCCAGTTTCCTGCCGCTGACGACGCCGTCGTCGTCGAGTTGTTTCGGGCTCATGTGGATGTAGCGCACTCGCACATGCGCCACCGGCGAGTTGATGAACAGGAACACCGCTTCCTGCTTGCGCGCGCGCAGGACCATCCCGTCATGCGCGGCGACGACGTCCTGCTGGTAGGCCTCACAGCGGTCGGCGCCGTCGTTGAACTTCGTGCAGAAGCTCGGGCGGATGTCCTGGCCCTGGTGGCCCTCGCCGCCGGGACATTGGCCGACGGGGAAGTGGCGATGCTCGCAGAAATTATCGCGCCACGGATATTGGTAATTGCGGCCGCCGCCTTCGTCGAAGACGAGCGGCCGGCTGTTGACCTTGCATTCGTACGAGGCGCCCTTGGCGCTGACGCGGTGCGGCGAACGGCCGGTGAAGGCGCAATCGCCCCAATTGTTGAACGATTGCGAATTGGCGAAAGCCGGCGCGTCCTTCATCGGAAACCGGAGCCGTGCATAGACCGTGAAGTCACTGTCGCCGCCGATTTCGGG
>DATCFB010000202.1:0-3900 GCA_036509755.1 Pseudolabrys sp.
GCCGCGCCCAACCGCGCCGAGACCCGTGCCGCGCAACGGCAGGAGCGCGCGTTGCGCAAACGGGAGGACCGCTCTGTCCGGCGCCTCCCGGCCTCCCAGCGCGCATCCCGGCGTGAGGAAATCCGCAATGCCCGTGAGCAATGCGCGCAGCAACGCCAGCAGGCGACGACGCCGAATGTGGCGGCGCAGCCGAACGCCGGGCAGCAACAGCGCGCGGCACGCCGTAACGGCCGCCCGCGTGTCGCCGCACAGGCCGCGCGCCAGGGCCGATTCGCGTCCGCCTTCGCTCGATCCACCGCGGCGACGACGAGACTGCAACGCCAAGCGCACCGGAATCGCTGGTCCGCACGCGAGGCGTGGCGGCATCACGCACGCGCGCCGTTCATCGCCTGGTACGGGCCGGTATTCTGGCCCTACGCCTACACGGACGTGTTCGACTACACGTTCTGGCCGGAAGGCTATGACGACGGCTATTGGGCCTACGCTTACGACGACTTCGTCGACGGTCTGTTCTGGGGCGAGGAAGGCCCGCCCGCCGAATACACGAGCGATTATGCCTCTGCGCCGGCATCGTCCGGCGAGTCGGCGGCGCCCGCGCCGGTTCGCTACGCCGCGGTGCAGGAGTTGTGCAAGCAGCCCGGCAACGGCGTGACGGCCTGGCCGATCGCCGACATCGAAAAGAAGGTCGGCCTGAAGGACGACCAGAAGCAGTTGCTCGCCGACATGAGCAGCGCTGCCAAAAAGGCGGCCGACGTGTTCAAGGCCGCCTGCCCGGCCAAGAACGCCTTCCCGCTGACGCCTCCCGGGCGGCTCGCATCCATGACGGCACGGCTCCAGGCGACGGCCGAGGCGGTCGATACGGTCAAGCCCGCGCTCGACAAGTTCTACAACTCGCTGAGCGACGAGCAGAAGGAGCGTTTCAACGAGATCGGGCCAAAGGCGAAGCCGGGAGCGGAGACGACGGCGCAAGCTTCGGCCGACACCACTCAGAGCTGCAAGCAGCCAAAGCCGGGCCTTGCCAACCTGCCGATCGAGAAGGTCGAGGACGCGGTCAATCCGACCGATGCGCAGGCGGACGGTCTCGACAAGCTGCAAGCGGCGACCGACAAGGCGGTCGGCATCCTACAGGCGGCGTGTCCCGACCAAACCCCGCTGACGCCTCCGGGCCGTCTCGATGCGATGGACGCGCGGTTGAAGGCCATGATCGACGCCGCCAACACGGTCAAGCCGGCGCTCGACAGCTTCTATGCCTCGCTGTCGAACGAGCAGAAGGCGCGTTTCAATCACATGGGCGGCGAGCTCGCCTCGACCAACGACTGAACTGCCGACATATGACCTGAGAGAGGGCGGCCCATGCGGCCGCCCTTTTGTTTGGGACCGCCCGGATGGGGTACACTCCTGTCTCCGAGATTCAGATAGGAATACCGCTCATCGATGCGACCTGACCCCAACGATCTTTTGCCGCCCGCGCAAATGGATGCCGACTCGCTCGCTTTCATGGCGATGCAGCCGCCTCCGCCCGCGACGTTTCCCGCCCCGGAGCGGGCCCGCGAAGCCTCGCGACGCCTGCGGCTCATCAGCCAGCCCGACCTGCCGCAGGTCGCAGAGGTAAGGGACCATGCGGCGCCGGGCCCCGGCGGATCGATCCCGCTGCGCGCCTATCGCGGCTCCGGCACCATGTCGGGCGAGACCCTGCCGGTGATGGTCTATTATCATGGCGGCGGCTGGGTCGTCGGCGATCTCGACAGTCACGACTGGACCTGCCGCATGATCGCCAACGCGGCCGACTGCGCCGTGATCAGCGTCGATTATCGTCTCGCGCCGGAACACCGCTTTCCCGCGGCCTTCGAGGATTCGCTTGCCGCCTTGAAATGGGTTGCCGCCAACGCGGCCATGCTGCGCATCGATCCGGCACGCATCTCGGTCGGCGGCGACAGCGCCGGAGGCAATCTCGCTGCGGGCGTTGCACTCGCTTTGCGCGACGATGGCACGATCAAGCTCAAGGCGCAGGTGCTCACCTATCCGATCGTCGATCTCACCTGGGCCTATGACGAGCGTTTCGCGCAGGGCGTCGCACTCACCAATGGCAGCATGCGCTTTTATATCGACGCCTATGCGCCGGACATCGCGCAGCGAAAAGATTGGCGCGCATCGCCGATGTTCGCCACGAGCCTGAAAGACCTGCCGCCGGCGCTCGTCCTGCTTGCCGGCTTCGATCCGCTGTGCGCCGAAGGCGAGGCCTATGCCGCACGGCTGGCGCAGGAAGGCGTAGCAACGACCGTGCGCCGCTATCCGGGCCAGATGCACGGCTTCGCCTCGCGCGCCAAGCTGCTGCCGAAGGCCTATGACGCCGTCGCCGATATGGCGGCGATGCTCAAGGCGCATCAATAGGGTCGGACATGCGCGAGCCGGCAGACGCGAACGAGCGACGCGCCAAGCCCGCCATCGTGGTCTATCCGACCGGCACGCTGCCGCAGCCCGACATGGCGATGCTCGAGCGCGCCCGGCAGACCTTGCGCACGGTTCGAGAGGTTATCGTGCCGCCGCGCGACGCGCTCAGCTTCGAGGTGCCGGCCGGGCACTTCTTCCGCATCGTCAGTATCGAGGGACCGCAGGTCGGCGATCTGAATTTATGGAGCGCCGACAATCTCGACGAACGCTTCTTCAGCGGCAAGACGCGCGCGCTGCACGGCACCCACGTCGGCACAGGCGACCGGCTGTGGAGCAGCCTGCCCTATCTGCGGCCGATGGCGACGATCAGTCACGACACGCTCGGCTGGTACGGCTTCGACGCCGATGGCGCCGGCATCCACGACGTCATCGGCACGCGCTGCGATCCGTACACCAGCCGGCTGCTGTCGGGCGGTGACTATCATCACTGCTGTCATTCCAACCTGGCGCGCGCGCTCGCCGCCGCGCGCGGCATGGGAGTGCGAGAGGCGGAGATGCACGTCCATGACGTGCTCAACGTCTTCATGTGCACCGGATTTACCCGCGACACGCATCAGTATTTCATGAAGGCGAGCCCGGTGCGGCCGGGCGACTACATCGAGTTCTTCGCCGAACTCGACCTCGTCGGCGCGCTGTCCGCCTGCCCGGGCGGAGATTGCGGCGCCACGCATTCGAGCGACGTGGCCGTATGCCATCCTCTCAAGATCGAAGTGCTCAGGCCCGAACCGGGCAGTCTCGCGGACTGGACCCCGCCTGCGCCGAGCACCTATCCGCGCACGCACGGGCTTTGAGTAAATAAAAAAAAAGGCGGCCAAATCGGCCGCCTTTTTATCTGCCTCAGAGAAGATCAACTCACTCCGCCGCGATGCGCACCTCCGGCGCCGCCGCCTTGACGTCCGGGGTGACGTGGCTTTCGAACTTGGCGAAGTTCTTCTGGAACATGGCGACCAGCGCGCGCGCGGTCTTGTCGAACTCAACCTTGTCCTTCCACGTCTTCATCGGGTTCAACAGATGCGGCTCGACGCCCGGCACAGAGGTCGGCACTGCGAAGCCGAAATAGGGATCGGTGCGGAAGTCGGCGGTCTTGAGCGAGCCGTCGAGCGCGGCCGAAAGCAGCGTGCGCGTCGCCTTGATCGGCATGCGCCGGCCCTCGCCGTATTTGCCGCCGGTCCAGCCGGAATTGACGAGCCAGACGTCAACCTTGTGCTTGCCGATGTACTCCTTCAGCAGGTCGGCATAGACCGAGGGATGGCGCGGCAGGAACGGCGCGCCGAAGCAGGTCGAAAACTCCGGCTCGACGCCGACGAGGCCCTTCTCGGTGCCGGCGACCTTCGCGGTGTAGCCGGACAGGAAGTGATACATCGCCTGCGTCGCCGTCAGCTTGGCGATCGGCGGCATGACGCCGAATGCGTCGGCGGTCAGCAGGATGATGTTCTTCGGATGACCGGC
>DATCFB010000203.1:0-6729 GCA_036509755.1 Pseudolabrys sp.
GCGGAGGAGAGGATGTCGAGGGCATGCAGGCTGCCCACTTCGACCATCATCCTGAACGCCTGGCCGAGCAGGAAATCCCCGACCAGCACGCTTGCCTCGTTGCCCCACAGCATGCGCGCCGCAAGCTTGCCGCGGCGCAGATCGCTCTCATCGACGACATCGTCGTGCAGAAGCGTCGCCGTGTGCATGAACTCGACCGCGGCGGCGAGCTTGATGTGGCCATCGCCGGAGTAGCCGGCGAGCTTCGCCATCGCGATGGTCAGCATCGGCCGCAAGCGCTTGCCGCCGGACGAAATCAAGTGGTTGGCGACCTCCGGGATCATGGCGACCTCGGAGCCGGTGCGGGCGATGATCGCCGTGTTGACCCGCTCCATGTCGGCTGCGACGAGGTCCAGGAGGCGGTTGAGCGTGGCGGATCGCGGGTTTTCGAAGGGGACGATGACGGCCAAAATCGGACTCCGGTTAGAAAGGCTCGCGAGCATAGAAACGGCGTGTTAAGCCGGCAAGTGCGTCAGTTCCGTGGCTTTGCCGCGCGTCGTATGATGTGGCCCGGTGGGACAGGGAATCGGGTTGTGCCTGACACTTCGACGGATGCGGATGTGAGCCGCAGCGCCCTGGACGGCTACCGCTTGGCCGTGCTGGTTCCGTGCTACAACGAAGCGCTCACGGTCGCCCAGGTTGTGCGCGACTTTCACGTGGCGCTGCCAGAGGCGACGGTCTTCGTCTGCGACAATAATTCCACCGACAACACCGTCACGGTCGCCCGCGCGGCCGGCGCCGAGGTGTTGCGCGAGACGCGCCAGGGCAAAGGCTTCGTCGTCCGCCGCATGTTCACCGATGTCGAGGCTGACCTTTACGTTCTGGTCGACGGCGACGCGACCTATGATGCGCCGAGCGTAAGGCGAATGATTGCGAGCATGATCGATCGCCGCTGCGATATGGTCGTGGGCACGCGCGTCGACCAAACAAAGGGGGCCTATCGCGCCGGCCATCGCACCGGCAACCGGCTTCTGACCGGATTCGTCGCGAACGTCTTCGGCCGCAGCTTCACCGACATCTTGTCGGGCTATCGGGTGTTCTCGCGCCGCTTCGTCAAGTCATTTCCTCTGCTGTCGGCCGGCTTCGAGATCGAAACCGAGCTGACCGTGCACGCTCTCGAACTCGGCCTGGCCGTCGCCGAGATCGAGACGCCGTATTACGAGCGGCCGGATGGATCGGCATCGAAGCTGAGCACCTGGAGCGACGGCTTTCGCATCCTCTGGACCATCATCCAGCTCTATCGCTCGGAGCGGCCACTGCGTTTCTTCGGTGCTTTCGGCGTGGCATTGGCGCTGGCCTCGCTCGGTTTCGCCGTGCCGGTTTTCATCACCTTTGCCGCGACCGGCCTTGTGCCGCGGCTGCCCACCGCGGTGCTGTCGACCGGCCTGATGCTCGCGGCGTTCCTGTCCGTCTCCGTCGGCCTGATCCTCGACACCGTCAGCCGCGGCCGCCGCGAGATGAAGCTCCTCGCCTATCTCTCGCACCGCGCGCCCGGCGAGGAGCGCCGGCGCAATCGGGCAGGGGAGCACTCGCATGCGTGAGATCGTGCGCACCAATGATGCGGTGCTGGTGTCGGCGATCGACGCGCTGTTCAAGGCCGCGCGCATCGAACACATGGTGTTCGACCAGAACATGAGCGTGCTGGAGGGTTCGCTCGGCGTACTGCCGCGCCGTATCCTGGTGGCCGACGAGCAGGAGCTGCGCGCGCGGCGGCTCCTCGAAGATGCCGGTCTGGGTCACGAGCTGCGCGCCGAGGAGCGCTGAGCCGGTGGAGACCAGCGACGACGCCGTGCTCGGCGGCCGTCTCCTGCTGCGGCAGCCCTTGAAGGGTCATCGTGTCGGCCACGATGCGATCCTGCTGGCGGCGGCGACCGGCGGACGCGCCGGCGAACACGTGGCCGAGTTCGGCGCCGGAGTGGGCGCCGCCGGTCTCGCGTTGGCGCAGCGCGTGCCGGGACTCGACGTCGCCTTGGTGGAGATCGATCCGGCGCTCTGCGCGCTGGCCGCGCACAATGCCGCGCGCAACGGCCTCGCCGGCCGGGTGCGGGCTGTTGCCGCGGATATCGAAAACATTGCTGCGCTTACGGCGGCCGGGCTCGAGGCCGGGGGCCTGGACCGAGTGCTGATGAACCCGCCATTCAACGATCCCGGCCGGCACAACGTGTCGCCCGATGCGTCGCGGCGGCTGGCGCATGTCGCCGCGTCCGACCTGCTGCCGCGCTGGGTGCGGTCCGCGGCACGGCTTTTGAAGACCAGCGGCGTGCTGACGCTGATCTGGCGCGCCGACGCGCGCGAGCATGTGCTGGCGGCTTTGCAGGATGGCTTTGGCGATGTGGCCGTGCTTCCGGTCCTGCCGCGACCGGACGCGGCGCCGATCCGCATCCTCGTGCGGGCGGTCAAGGACGCTGGCGCAGGCGTGGCGGAGGTGCCCGGGCTCGAACTCAATGATCCTGCGGGCCATCCGTCGGCGGCGGCAGAAGCGATCCTGCGCGGCGGCGGCCTGCTGACGCTTGCGGCGATCGCCTAGCTTCGGCGCAGGATCTGACGCCAGCGGCGGCTGACGGCGCTCAGGCGGGGGTGGCCGACGCCGCCACGGCCGACATGCGAGAGCGCGATGATGGCTCCGATCAGTACGAACAGCAGCGTGAGTTTAGGGTCCATCGTCTGTCTCCCGCGTATGCGCCCCCGCGCCTCGCGTGCATCGCAAAAAGCATCCCAATCGTTAAAACGTGGCAAACAACCTGATCTTGCGCTCACAAATCTGTGACGCATGGTGCGCTGCATAAACGGCGCATAATTATCGGCTCCCAAAGCGTCGGTTTTGACTTGATGCTTGGCGGGAGCGTAAGTCCGCATGACCTAAACGAGCGCACGCATGGCTTTGATCGACCGATTGCAACGTCTGCTGCCGCGGTTCCTGCGGCCGAACACCCCCATTGTCCCGGTGGTGCGGCTCACCGGCACGATCGGCGTGTCCACGCCGCTCCGCCCCGGGCTCATGCTGGCGACGGTGTCGCGCACGCTCGAGCGCGCCTTTTCGGTCGCCGGCGCAAGGGCCGTGGCGCTCGCCATCAACTCGCCGGGCGGCTCGCCGGCGCAGTCGCATTTGATCTTCAGGCGCATCCGTCAGCTCGCCGAGGAGAAGAGCCTGCCGGTCTTCGCCTTCATCGAGGACGTCGGCGCCTCCGGCGGCTACATGCTCGCCTGCGCGGCCGACGAGATTGTCTGCGATCCCTATGCGATCGTCGGCTCGATCGGCGTGGTCGGCGGCACCTTCGGATTCGTCGAATTGATGCACAAGCTCGGTATCGAGCGGCGCGTCTACACCGCCGGCGAGCGCAAGGTGATGCTCGATCCGTTCAAGCCGGAAAAGCCGGAGGACGTCGCCCGCATCACGGCGCTTCAGGCCGACATGCATGCGAACTTCATTGCGCTGGTGAAGGCGCGGCGCGGCACCCGGCTCGCGGGGTCTGACGAGACGCTGTTCTCCGGTGAATTCTGGACGGCGACCAAGGCGATCGAATTCGGTCTCGCCGACCGGACCGGCGACCTGCGCTCGGCTATGCGCGAGCGTTACGGCGACAAGGTCCGGCTGCCGCTGATCCAGGCCGACCGCAGCCTGCTCGGACGCCGGCTCTCCGGCGTGGGCGGCGCGCTCGCCGGCGAGGGCCTGGCCGACGATCTCATTTCGGCAGCGGAAGCGCGCGCGCTTTGGTCGCGTTTCGGCCTGTGACTTGCGGTATCGCGTTACTGGCCGCGAATTCGCCATCATTGCCGAACAGTGGTAAGTTCACTTGGCGTGGGTAAGGAGAAACCGATGCCGCATATTCTGTTGTCGCCGCTCGTCAAATGGTCGTTCGCCGCGCTCGGCGGGGCCATGGTGGTGCACTGGGTGGTCGCCGAGGTGAAGCGCGTCAACGAAGAGCTCGAGGCTCGCCGCGCGCGCGTGCGCATCCGCGACCAGGAGCGCCGCCCGACTTTGCGCCGCGATCCGGCCACCGGCGAGTTCAAGCTGTAGTTTTCGTCACCCTGAGGTGCGCGCCGACAGGCGCGCCTCGAAGGGTCCCTGCGAGTCACAGGTCCTTCGAGGCACGCCTGTCGGCGCGCACCTCAGGACGACGGGTAAGGCTTGCTTGACCCCCAAAACCACCGCCGATAGGGTCCGCCACCTTTTCAAAGGCCGAAGAACCCGAAGCGATGGCTGAAGCCGACCTTCTCGCCAAGCCGGCGGCGCGTGCGGCCAATCTCGATCCGGCGCGCTCGTTCCAGGGGCTCATCCTCACGCTCCAGCAATATTGGGCGGAGCAGGGCTGCGTCATTCTCCAGCCCTACGACATGGAGGTAGGGGCCGGCACCTTTCATCCGGCGACCACGTTGCGCGCGCTCGGGCCAAAACATTGGCGCGCGGCCTATGTGCAGCCGTCGCGCCGTCCGAAGGACGGCCGCTACGGCGAGAACCCGAACCGGCTTCAGCATTATTATCAATTCCAGGTCATCCTGAAGCCGTCGCCTTCCGACATTCAGGACCTCTATCTGAATTCGCTGAAAACGATCGGCATCGATCCGCGGGTGCACGACATCCGTTTCGTCGAGGACGATTGGGAAAGCCCGACGCTCGGCGCCTGGGGGCTTGGCTGGGAATGCTGGTGCGACGGCATGGAAGTGTCGCAGTTCACATACTTCCAGCAGGTTGCCGGCGTCGAATGCGCGCCGGTCACCGGCGAACTCACTTACGGTCTCGAGCGCCTGGCGATGTATGTGCAGGGCGTCGAGCGCGTCTACGATCTCAATTTCAACGGGCTGAGCGGCGACAGGAAGGTTACCTACGGCGACATCTTCCTTCAGGCCGAGCAGGAATATTCACGGCACAATTTCGAATTCGCCGACACGGCCATGCTGTTCGAGCAGTTCAAGATGGCGGAAGCCGCGTGCAACAAATATCTCGCCGCCGGCTGGAATTCCGAGCGCACGCGCCACGCGATGGCGCTGCCGGCCTACGACCAATGCATCAAGGCGAGCCACGTCTTCAATTTGCTCGACGCGCGCGGGGTGATCTCCGTGACGGAGCGGCAGAGCTATATCCTGCGCGTGCGCGACCTGGCCAAGGCCTGCGGCGAAGCCTGGCTCGCGACGGACGGTGGTGGAGCTTAAACTTCTTCACCCTCCCCTGGAGGGGGAGGGTCGTCCGCCGGAGGCGGCGGGGTGGGGTAGGGCGTTTGCGCGAATGCTGACCTGCTCCCCTCCCCCCGCGAAGCGGTGGGGAGGGGTCGGGGGGTGGGGGGCGAAACGATGAACGCCGCGCGGCGGATAGACAAGCGCGTTCCCACGGCGCGTCGTCTGCGCCGCGATATGACGGATGCGGAACGGAAGCTATGGCAACGGCTGCGACAATGGCCGGAGGGCAAGGCGCACTTTCGCCGGCAGGCAACGATCGGCCCTTACTTCGCGGACTTTGCGTGCCATACGAACCGGCTGGTGATTGAATTAGATGGCGGTCATCATGGATACGGGCCGCAGGGATCGCGCGATGCGGTAAGGGACGCGCTTCTGCGCGCCAATGGTTATCGCGTCTTGCGGTTTTGGAATCATGATGCGCTGACGAATATCGATGGCGTGTTGACGGTGATCGCCGAGGCGATTGACGGAAACGCTGCTGCCCCCCACCCCTGACCCCTCCCCACCACTCGCAAGCGCTCGCGGGGGGAGGGGAAGGCCCGACAACGCAAGAGCCCGATGCCCGACCTTCTGCTCGAACTGTTCTCCGAAGAGATCCCGGCGCGCATGCAGGCGCGCGCGGCCGACGATCTGCGCAAGATGGTCACCGACCGTCTTGTCGCCGCCGGGCTCGTCTATGAGGGCGCCCGGGCTTTCGTCACGCCGCGCCGCCTGGCGCTGACCGTGCACGGCGTGCCGGTGCAGCAGCCTGACGTGAAGGAAGAGCGCAAGGGGCCGAAGGTCGGCGCGCCCGAGCAGGCGATCGCCGGCTTCCTGCGCGCCGCGGGGCTGACTTCGATCGACCAGGCCAAGGTGCAGGCCGACAAGAAAGGCGACTTCTACGTCGCCGTCACCGAGAAGAAGGGCAGGCCGGCCATCGACGTCATTGCCGGCATCGTGCCCGAAGTGGTGCGCGGCTTTCCGTGGCCGAAGTCGATGCGCTGGGGCGCCGGGCGGCTCAACTGGGTGCGGCCGCTGCATTCGATCGTCGCGACCTTCGGCCCGGAGACCGAGGAGCCGGAGATCGTCGGCTTCGAGATCGACGGCATCAAGGCCGGCAATACGACACGCGGCCATCGCTTCATGGCCCCCGACGCCTTCACGGTGAGGCGCTTCGAAGACTACGTCGCCAAACTGCACGACGCCAAGGTGGTGCTCGATGCCGCGCGCCGCGCCGACATGATCCTCGCCGACGCCAAGAACCTCGCTTTCGCGCAAGGCTACGAACTGGTCGAGGACGAAGGCCTGCTGGCGGAAGTCTCCGGCCTGGTCGAATGGCCGGTGGTGCTGATGGGCTCCTTCGACAAGGCCTTCCTCGCCATTCCGGACGAAGTTATCCGCGCCACGATCCGCGCCAACCAGAAGTGCTTCGTGCTGCGCGACCCGCAGACGGCGAAGCTGGTCAACAAGTTCATCCTCGTCGCCAACGAAGAAGCGACCGACGGCGGCAAGGCCATCGTCGCCGGCAATGAGCGC
>DATCFB010000204.1:0-3204 GCA_036509755.1 Pseudolabrys sp.
GGCGCCTCCGCCGGCATCGGCGTCGAACTCGCCCGCGTGTTCGCGCGGAACGGTCACAAGCTTGCATTGGTCGCGCGCCGCGAGGACCGGCTGCGCGCGCTCGCCGACGAGATCGCCGCGACGTCGGATCGCCGGCCGATCGTCATCGTCGACGATCTCGCTCAGGCCGGCGCATCGGCGCGCATTCGTGCGGCGCTGGAGGAGCATGGCGCCGAGCCGCAATACGTCGTCAACAATGCCGGGTTCGGGTTGGTCGGCCCGGCCGCGACGCGCGACCGCGCCGAGCAGCTCGAGATGATCGACCTCAACGTGCGCACGCTCACCGAACTGTCGCTCGCCTTCGTCGAGAGCATCGCCCGCCACCGCGGCGGCATCCTCAATGTCGGCTCGGTGGCCGGCTTCCTGCCCGGGCCCGGCTCGGCCGTCTATTACGCCACCAAGGCTTTCGTGCTGTCGTTCTCCGAGGCGCTGCATAGCGAACTCGCCTCGCGCGGGATCAAGGTCAGCGTGCTCTGCCCCGGCCCGGTGCCGACCGAGTTCGCTGAACGCGCCGGCGTCAAAGGCGAATTGGCGCCCGGCGTTCTGACCCAAAGCGCGCGGAGCGTGGCCGAAGCCGGCTATCGCGGACTGATGCGCGGGCAGCGCAGCATCGTGCCGGGCCTCGCCAACAAGCTCGTCACCCTGGCGATCCGCGTCATCCCGCGGCGGCGCTTGTTGCGCGCGGTCGATCGGCGCCAGAGCCAGCGCCGTGCCGCGCAGCAGGCGTAGCCATCTCACGGAGCGCGCTGTTGCAAAGAATCAACGGCAATAATACTGACTTAAGCGCGCCTTTCGCGCGCGGGGTCTCATGCTGAACCCGGTCCTTCTCATCCTGCACCAGGAGCATTCGTCGCCCGGCCGCGTCGGCCAGGTGCTGTCGAAGCTTGGTTATCCGCTCGATGTGCGGCGTCCCCGCTTCGGCGATCCGCTGCCGCAGACGATGGATGGCCACGCCGGCGCCGTGATCTTCGGCGGCCCGCAGAGCGCCAATGACGAGGACGATTTCGTCAAGCGCGAGATCGACTGGGTCGGCGTGCCGCTGCGCGACAATAAGCCCTATCTCGGCATCTGCCTCGGCGCGCAGATGATGGCGCGCCACCTTGGCGCGAAAATATCGCCGCACCCGGAGGGCCATGCCGAGGTCGGCTATTATCCCATCCGCCCGACCGAGGCTGGCCGCCGCCTCTGCGCCGACTGGCCCGACCGCGTCTATCAGTGGCACCGCGAAGGCTTTGGACTACCGCATGGCGCCGAATTGCTGGCCGAGGGCGACGCCTTCTCGGTGCAGGCCTTCCGCGCAGGCAGCGGCTACGCGCTACAGTTTCACCCCGAAGTGACGCACGCGATGATGTACCGCTGGCTGGTCCGCGGCGCGCACCGTATGGAACTTCCCGGGACCAAGCAGCGGCACGAGCATGTCTCGGATCGCTTCGTCTACGACTACGCGGCGCGCCACTGGCTCGCGGCCTTCATCGACCACTGGATCGGACGCAACACCGCGCCATCCGTGCCCGCGCCCTGAGGACCTTTCGGACTCACACGTCAGCTTCACGTATTGACAAGGCCGGGCCGCCTTGATCGGCTGATCGCGGGCAGGGAGTGGTCACGCGGGGGAGGCGTGTCCGTCGATGCGCGACGCAAACGAGGCCCCGCGGCATTCCGCGCGGCCCGTGCCTCTTTTGACCACCGCCATGCTGCGCGGCTCGGGCGACATCCTCGACATGTTGCCAATCGCGACGCTTGTCTGCGACGCCGACGGCGCAATCCTCCAGTACAACCGGCGCGCGGTCGAAATCTGGGGCCGCGTCCCCGCACCCGGACAGAACCACCGCAGCTTCACCAGCGGCTCGCGGTATTACAATTTGGATGGCACGGCAGCAGGCGGCTCGCTGGTCGAGCATGTGCTCGCGACCGGTGAACCGGTGCGCGACGCCGAAATGCGCGTCGAGCGCCCCGACGGGTCCGAGGTCTTCGTCACCGTCAACATCGATCCATTGCGTAACGCGCGTGGCGATCTGGTCGGCGTCGTCAACTGCTTCCTCGACATCACCGAGCGGCGGCGGATGATGGCCGCGCTCGAGGAGTCGCAGCGGCACGCGCGCGAGCAGGAGCAGCGCTTGGCCGCGACCTATGAACACGTGGCCATCGGCATCTCCGAGATCGCGCCGGATCTGCACTTCCTGCGCGTCAACGAGGCGATCTGCGCCATCACCGGGCGCTCGCGCGAGGACCTGCTCTCCGGACGGCTGTTCCGCTACACGCATCCCGATGACGCCGATCCCGACCGCGAAGGCTTTCGCAAGCAGGTCGCCGGCGAACTCGAATTCTATTCCGTCGAGAAGCGGCTGGTGCGGCCGGACGGCCGCGACATCTGGGTGTCGGTGCGTTCCTCGCCGGTGCGCGCCGCCAACGACGAACTGCTCTACGTCGTGCGCGTGGTGCAGGACATTTCCGAGCGCAAGATTGCGGAGCGACGGCAGAAGCTCCTGATCGACGAGCTCAATCATCGTGTGAAGAACACGCTCGCCACCGTGCAGTCGCTCGCCGCGCAGACGGCGCGCGGCGCGCCCTCGCCGTCTCTCTTCCGCGAACGCTTCGAGGGCCGGCTCGCTGCACTGTCGAAGGCGCACGACCAGCTCACCATCCGGCATTGGGAGAACGCCGAGCTGCGCGAACTGCTCACCGCCAGTCTGGCGCCTTATGCGAGCGCGGGGTCGAACCGCATCGTGCTTCGCGGCGAGGATTTGATATTGCGGCCGCGCGCGGTGTTGACGCTGTCGATGGCGTTTCACGAGCTGACGACCAACGCGGCGAAATACGGCGCGTTGTCGGTGCCGGGCGGCCGCGTCGAGATCGCCTGGCGGCCGGCGGTCGAGAACGGTCGCGCCATCTTGCGCATCGGCTGGACCGAACAAGGCGGGCCGCCGGTTGCCGTGCCGGAGCGGCGCGGCTTCGGTTCGCGCCTGATCGAGGGAAGCGTCGCGGCCGAACTCGGCGGCACGGCGCGCCTCAATTATGCGCCGGCGGGGTTCACCTGCGAGATGACGTTTCCGATGGAGATGGCGACGGGCGCAGCGCGCGGCGGCAGTTCGGGCTGACTGGAAGGGCAGCGGGGTCGGATGGTGGAGCCAGGCGGGATCGAACCGCCGACCTCCTCATTGCGAA
>DATCFB010000205.1:0-5391 GCA_036509755.1 Pseudolabrys sp.
GCACGCGACATTCAGCCGCTCAACGCCTTTTTTATGGCGAGGAAATCCCGCCACGCAAATCGCTTCTGAAGCGGACTGCGCAGCAGGAAGGCCGGATGGAACGTCGGTATCGCGCGAATCTCGCGCTGACCCGTCTCGAACGAGAACCAGCGGCCGCGAATCTTGGTGATGCCGGTCTGACCGAGCAGCGTCTGCGCCGAAGGGCCGCCGAGGCAAACCAGGATGTCCGGATTGGCGAGTTCAATTTGCCGCATGATGAAGGGCAGGCAGACCTGCGTTTCCTGCGGTGTCGGCGTCCGGTTCCCGGGCGGACGCCACGGCACGACATTGGCGATATAGACCGAGTTCCGGTCGAGACCGATCGCCGCCAGCATCCGATCGAGCAATTTGCCGGACCGGCCGACGAAGGGCAGACCTTCGATGTCCTCGTCGCGGCCGGGCGCCTCGCCCACAAGCATGAGACGCGACTGCGGGTTACCGTCGGCAAACACGAGCCGTGAGGCCGTCGCCTTCAGCGCGCAGCCGTCGAAGCGATCGAGGATCGCGCGCAGGTCCTCGAGCGTTGCCGCGCTTTTGGCCGCCTCACGCGCTTCCATGGCGGCGGCGTCCGGCGCGGCCGGCGCGAGTGCCGGCGCGGCGACCATGGGTCGCTGCGCAGTGGGAGGCTTCGGGGCGGCCGCTGGAGCGGTCCGGGGAGGCGGCGGCGCTTCGGCGAAGCGGTCCACGGCCTCCTCGCCGACGAGCGCATCCGCGCCGGCTTCGACATAGAAGTCGAGCAGTTGGCGGGCGGTTGGCGGGTCGGCAGGCATCGTGCTTGTTATCTAGCACGTTGTTGCCGCGGCGGCGCAAACGTGAACAATGACGGTTCAGGAGCGACAAGCATGGCCGAACTGCCCGCGCGCGAGGCGATGGAATTCGATGTGGTAATCGTCGGCGCGGGCCCCGCGGGCCTCGCGAGCGCAATCCGGCTCAAGCAAATCAATGCCGACATTTCCGTCGTCGTGGTGGAGAAGGGTTCGGAGGTTGGCGCCCACATCCTCTCCGGCGCGGTGGTCGATCCATTGGGGCTCGACCGCTTGCTGCCCGAGTGGCGCAACGAAGACTCGCCGCTGCGCACACAAGTTACCGACGACCGTTTCTATTATCTCGGCAAGACCGGCAGCGTGCGGCTACCGAGCCTGATGATGCCGCCGCTGATGAGCAATCACGGCAACTACATCGTTTCGCTCGGCGAGGTCTGCCGCTGGCTCGCCCAGAAAGCGGAAGCGCTCGGGGTCGAGATCTATCCCGGCTTCGCCGCGGCGGAAGTGCTTTACGACGACAGCGGCGCGGTCGCCGGCGTCGCCACCGGCGACATGGGCATCGGCAAGAACAACGAGCCCAAGGAGTCCTTCGCCCGCGGCATGGAGCTGCGCGCCAAGTACACTTTGTTCGCCGAAGGCGCGCGCGGCAATCTCGGCAAGCAACTGATCGCCAGGTTCGGCCTGGGCGAAGGACGCGATCCGCAGAAGTTCGGTCTCGGGCTGAAGGAGTTGTGGCAAGTCAGCCCGGAGAAGCACCGCAAGGGGCTGGTGCAGCATTCCTTCGGCTGGCCGCTCGACGGTTCGACCGGCGGCGGTTCGTTCCTCTATCATTTCGACGACAACCTCGTGTCGGTCGGTTTCGTGGTGCACCTGAACTACCCGAACCCGTATGTCTCGCCGTTCGAGGAATTCCAACGCTTCAAGACGCACCCGCTGGTGCGCGAGACGTTCGAAGGCGGCAAGCGGTTGTCCTATGGCGCGCGCGCGCTGACGGAGGGCGGCTATCAATCGGTTCCGAAATTGACATTCCCGGGCGGTGCGCTGATCGGCTGCGATGCCGGATTCATGAACGTGCCGCGCATCAAGGGCAGCCACAACGCGATGCTGTCCGGCATCATGGCCGCGGAGGCGGCCGCCGCCGCGCTTGCGGCCGGCCGCAGCCACGACGAGCTGGCCGACTATGACAGCGGCTGGCGCAACTCGGCCATCGGCAAGGACCTCTGGCGCGTGCGCAACGCCAAGCCGCTGTGGTCGAAGTTCGGCACGCTCCTCGGCATTACCCTCGGCGGCCTCGACATGTGGACCAACACGTTCGGCTTCTCGCTGTTCGGCACGGTCCGCCACGACAAGCCGGACTACGCCTCGCTCAAGCCGGCGGCGGAGTGTGCGCCGATCGCCTATCCCAAACCCGACGGCAAGCTCACCTTCGACCGGCTGTCCTCGGTCTTCCTGTCGAACACGAATCACGAAGAGGACCAGCCGCCGCATCTGAAGGTGAAGGATCTGGATTTGCAGAAGCGCTCGGAACACGACGTCTTCGCCGGCCCTTCGGCTCGCTATTGCCCAGCCGGCGTCTACGAATGGGTCCAAGAATCAGAAGAGGGCGGCGCGCCTAAATTCGTCATCAACGCGCAGAACTGCGTCCACTGCAAAACCTGCGACATCAAGGACCCGAATCAGAACATCGTCTGGGTGCCGCCCGAGGGCGGCGGCGGTCCGAATTATCCCAACATGTAACCGGTCGGACGGCGGGAACGGCCACGATCCTGCCACATCGCGGCCCTCAACCTTGCGTGAGCGTCCGCAGAGGGCGGTCGTTCTTGCGGGGGCAAAGCAAAAAGGCCATTCTCGGCTCAACCTCGGCGGTTCGCGCACCGGCGCTGCGGCCGCATTATTGGAGCGTTTGCCAGTGACATTTTCGAGCCTTGTCCGCGGCCTCGCGGGCACCGCGCTTGCCGGTCTCTTCTTCTTGGCCCCGATCGAGATATCCGCGCAGCCAGGCAATCCCTCACAGGATTTCTCCGGCTTCACCGCCGCCGGCAGCTACCTCGCCGCGCGCCACGCCGGGCTCGAACGCGACGCCATTGCGGCGGCCGGTTTTTACCGTGACGCGCTCAGGCGCGACCCGAAGAACGGCGAACTGCTCGACCGCGCATTCCTGTCGCTGCTCGTCGGTGGCGACATCGACGGCACGGTCAAGCTCGCCGATCGGGTGGTGAAGGCCGACAAGACCGACCGCGTCGCCCGGCTCGTGCTCGGCGTCAGTGCGATCAAGCGCAAGCGCTTCCAGTCGGCACGGCGCGATCTCGCGCAGTCGGTGCGCGGTCCGATCACCGATCTGACGGCAACTTTGCTCACCGCCTGGGGCCAGTTCGGCGCCGGCGATTCCAAAGCCGCGGTGGCTGGCATCGACAAGCTCCAGGGACCGGACTGGTACGCTATCTTCAAGGATTTGCACGCCGGCATGATTCTCGACGTCGCCGGCCAGGAGAAAGACGCCGGTACCCGGCTCGAGCGGGCCTACAAGCTCGATTCGTCGGCGCTGCGCGTGGTGGAGGCCTGGGGCAGTTGGGTCTCGCGCAACCGCTCGCCGGCCGAGGCGCTCACGGTCTTCGAAACCTTCGACAAGCAGGTGCCGCGGCATCCGCTCGTCGTCGCGGCAATGGAGAAGCTGAAGAAGGGCGAGAAGCTGCCGCTGCTCGTCGACAACGCTTCTTTCGGCGCCGCCGAGGCGCTGTACGGGCTTGGCGCCTCGCTCGGCCGGCGCGGCGGCGAGGACCTCGGCCTCGTCTATCTCCAACTCGCGCTCTATCTCGAGCCCAATCATCCGCTCGCACTGTTGTCGCTCGCCGACCTCTACGAGTCGCTCAAGAAGCCTGAGCTCGCGATCAAGGCCTACGAGCGCATTGCTTCATCGTCGCCTTTGCATCGCAACGCCGCCATCCAGATGGCCACCGATCTCGACGCGCTCGACCGTGGCGAGGAGGCGGAGAAGCATCTCCAGGCGCTGATCAAGGAATTTCCGGACGACCTCGAGGCCATCGTGGCGCTCGGCAATGTCCAGCGCGGCCACAAGAAGTTCGCCGAATGTGCCGACACCTACAGCAAGGGCATCAAGACACTCGGCACGCCGGAGAAAGCGAACTGGGTGTTGTTCTATTTCCGCGGCATCTGTTTCGAGCGCTCGCACAACTGGGCCGGGGCGGAAACCGATCTGAAGAAAGCGCTCGAGCTGTATCCCGACCAGCCCCAGGTGCTCAATTATCTCGGTTATTCCTGGATCGACCAGGGCGTGCATCTCGACGACGGCATGTCGATGATCAAGAAGGCCGTCCAGCAACGGCCCGATGACGGCTACATCGTCGACTCGCTCGGCTGGGCCTATTTCCGCCTCGGCGATTACGACTCCTCCGTGAAGCAGCTCGAGCGCGCCATCGAGCTCAAGCCGGAAGACTCGACCATCAACGACCATCTTGGCGACGCCTATTGGCGCGTCGGGCGTACGCTCGAGGCGCAGTTCCAGTGGGCGCATGCGCGCGACCTCAAGCCCGATCCCGACGACCTGCCGAAGATTCTCGAGAAGCTGAAAAACGGGCTGCCGGACGAGACTTCCTCGCAGGCGAACAAGGCGCCGCCGAAGAAAGAAGGCAACGGCGGTTAGCCGTTCCTCCGCAAGCATCCATCTCTAAGCGCATCCAATCGCCGCTCGCCCCCGCGACAGCGGGGGCCTAGCTGGGCTTCTCGGCGCTAGGTCTCCGCTTTCGCGGAGACGAACGGATGCTAAAACCCTGCACATGAGTCAGCCCGCGACCGACTTCGCCCCCGCCAAAATCAACCTGACGCTGCGGGTGATCGGGCGCCGCGCCGACGGCTATCACGAGCTGGAGAGCCTGGTCGCTTTCGCGGATGTCGGCGATACGCTGACGTTAACGCCGGGCGACGAGACGACGCTTCACGTCGCCGGCCCGTTCGGCGGCGTTTGCGGCGAGACCAAGGATAATCTCGTGCTCAAGGCCGCTGCGGCGCTCGCCGCGCGCGTCCCGGAAATGCGTGGCGGCGCGTTTGGGCTCGAGAAGAAGCTTCCGGTCGCGTCCGGCATCGGTGGCGGCTCCTCGGATGCGGCCGCGGCGTTGCGGCTCATGGCGCGCGCGAACGGGATCGCCCTCGACGATCCGCGCCTCGCGGCCGCCGCGCTCGCGGTCGGCGCCGACGTCCCGGTCTGCGTGGCGGCGAAGGCGCGCGTGATGCGCGGCATCGGCGAGGTGCTCTCCGCGCCGCTCGCCCTGCCGCGCCTGCCGACGGTGCTCGTCAATCCGGGCGTGCCGACCGCGACACGGGATGTGTTCAGGGCCTTTGCCGGCCTGCATGGCGATTCAACGCCGCTGGGCAAGGTGCCGCAGGCGGGGCTTCTCGAGTTTTTGCGCGCGCACGGCAACGACCTGACGCCGGCGGCGATCGCCTGCGTGCCGGCCGTCGGCGAGGTGCTCGACGTGCTCGCGACGCTTGCCGACGTGCGGCTCGCGCGCATGTCAGGCTCGGGCTCGACCTGCTTCGCGGTGTTCGATGAGCCATCCGCGGCCGCCGCGGC
>DATCFB010000206.1:0-5888 GCA_036509755.1 Pseudolabrys sp.
GAGCGGTCGCCGAAGCTCGCATAGCAATTGACCAGGACATTGCGGTCGAGTTGCCGCTCGATCGCCGCGGCCAATTCGCCGACCGGCGCGGCCACGTCGCAAATGACGTTGACGACCAGGGACGCGCCCTGCGCCGCCATCATCATCAGCGTGTCACTACGCAGAGCGCCGCTTCCCGGCTCGCGATACATGCTGCGCTCCACCTCCCGATTGCGCAGCATGACCTTGAGGCGTTCGGGCCGCAGGCTGTCTCCGGCGATCAGCCGGTCGAATGCGGTCCAGGGCAGGAGTTCGGCTGCCGAACCCAGTCGCTCCCGCCGAATGTGAAGGCGCCGGCGCTCGGAGAGATGCTCCAGGAGCTTGCCTGTTCCGGCGTTGCCGAGAAGTCGGTCCAGGGTGTGGGTCATCGGCAAACCGATCTGTCCGGTTGGAACAGCAGCATTATACACGCGCTGGTTTTGCGACCGGCGGTTTTGTAGGATAGTCGGGACACGCGAAGTTCCCTCGCCCCGCCCGATCGAAGGCTTGTTCGTGAATCGCTACCGGACTGCAGGCCTGTCGGTCGAAAGTGACTTGCCGCTGCCGGCTTTGCCGCCGGACCGCGCCCCCCCAGGCGAATGTGACGTCGCGATCCGGCAGGGTCCCGTGCCCCTCCGGCTCGCCGAGACCACGCATGAGGGGCCAACCTGGCAGCTCGCCGGCGACAGCTTCCTGTTGCGCGTCCCAGGGCTGACGCGCTGTCTTCTGTCGGCCGGCAGAAGCATCACCTACGAAATGGAGGATGGGACGCCGCCCGACGAGATCGTCGCCTTTCTCATCGGTCCTGCGATCGGCATCCTGCTGCACCAGCGCAAGCGCATCGTGCTGCACGCCAGCGCCGTCTGCGTCGGCAGCAAGGCGGTGGTCTTCTGCGGTCCGTCCGGCATCGGCAAATCGACGCTTGCGGCCGCGCTGGCGCAGCGCGGCTATCCGTTTCTCACCGACGACTTGTGCACTTTCGTCGATGGCGGCGATAATGCGCCGGCAGTGCAGCCGGACGGCCGCGAAATCAAATTGTGGGCGCAGGCGATCGACAGGCTCGATCTCTCCGCCAGACGTGGTGAGCCGGTCCGCAGCAAGCTGGGCAAATTCTACGTCGCGCCCGGCGCGGCATCGAACAAGCCGCTGCCGCTCGGCGCACTCTATGCCCTGCGTCGTGCGCACCCCGGCCGTCCGGCGGGCATCGAACAGCCGCGCAACGTCGTCGATGCCGCCCTGCTCCTTCGGCGCGACGTCTACCGGCCGCTGCTCGTCCGGCATCTCGGCCAGAAGGCCGACTATTTCCAGGCGGGCAGCAAGATCGTCGAGAACGCCGGTGTATTCTTTTTGACTCAGAAGCAGGACTTCGGCGCCATTCCCGACGTCGTTGCAATGCTCGAGCGGCATTGGTCGGATATCGGCCTCGCGGGCCCCCAGCCATGACGACGATCTGGCTCGCGTCGTACCCGAAATCAGGCAACACTTGGTTCCGCTTTCTACTGGCCAATCTAGCCGCCAGCGAACCTACCGACATCAACGATCTCGCCCGCCAGAACATGATCGCGAGCGCGCGCGCGACGTTCGATTATTTCCTTGTGTTCGACTCGAGCCTGCTTACGCACGACGAACTGGACCTGCTGCGGCCCGCGGTCCATGCAGCCTTCGCAGCCGATCCGCCCGCGGCCGATTCCCACGCGGATGACACCGCCATGTCGGTCATCAAGACCCACGACGCCTATACCGCAAACACTGTGGGCGAGCCGCTGCTCGGCGGCGCTCGCGGAGCCGACGGTGCCATCGTTCTCGTGCGCGACCCGCGCGATGTCGCGCCGTCGCTCGCCAATCACAGCCGCTCGACGGTCGACGACGCGATCGCCTTCATGAACAATCCGAAGGCGACCTACTGCGACACGGGAGATCGCGAATACCCGCAGGTGCGGCAGCTCCTCTCGTCGTGGAGCCGGCATGCGGAAAGTTGGCTCGACCAGCGCGACATTCCCATTCACCTGATCCGCTATGAGGACCTGCTGGCGGCGCCGGCCGACGTCTTCGCCGACGCCATGGCGTTCTGCGGTCAACCGGCGGACAAGGAAGCGATCGAACAGGCTGTGCGCTTTTCCGATTTCAGCAGTCTTCAGGCGCAGGAGCGCGAAAAAGGTTTCCGCGAATGGCTCGACGAGGATACCGCCGGACGGCTCTTCTTCCGGCAGGGCAAGTCCGGCACCTGGCCCGACGAACTCAGTGATGCGCAAGTCGCCCGCATCGAAACGGTGCATCACGCCATGATGACGCGCCTCGGCTATGCGCCGGTCACTGTCGGCCAGCGGCTCGGTACGGGCGGCTGACGCCGTCAGGTATCGTCGTGCACGAACGCACTCGCGGCGAGCTCGGCCGGCTCGACATCGAAGGCGATGCAAATGCGCTCCTCGTCCACCTCGATCGGCCGCGTGTTGTGGAAGAAATAACCGGGCATGAGCGCCACCGTACCCGGCTCCGGTGCGACGAAGCGCTCGTCCCACCCCCGCTCGGGTCCAATGCCGTAAGCCGCTGGCGCGCCGACGCGCAGCCAGCCGCGCGTCGACCCGCGCGTGCGCGACACCGGCGGCCGCACGACGTAGTAGACGCCTGTCAGCCACGCATGCGCGTGGATGTGAGGTACGAGATGGCTGTCACCGTTGGAGACGACCGCCCAACTCCCGATCTTGAACGCGTGCGGACGCGCCGCGACGAAAGGATGGCCATTATCGGCGCCGAGCGCAGCCATGTAATCCTCGATCAGCGTTTGCAGCATGGCTTTCAGCGCGCGTGTTGCCGGCAGTGGAAGGTCGAGCACGTCGTCGTGGCGCCAGCCTTTGCGGATCGCGTTGGAGGTAACGACGTCGAGATATTTCAGTTTTGTCCGCGTCTCCTCAGCGAGCCGAGCGTTGAAACCGGAGTCGGCGAGCGCATCCGACAAGGCCTGGCAGCGGAAGAAGCGCTCGTAATCGACGAGCGAGCGTGCCGCCTCGCTATTCCCCAGCACCGCTTCGGCAACCGCCAGGGCGGCAAGCACAGGCGCATAGGAGACGCCACGCAAAGCGAGCGCCGTGGCGCGCCGGCGCACGACCTCCGCGCTGCTGCGGTTCGGCGGAGTGCCTATCTGGCGCAGCAGGCTCAACGAGGGGCGGATGCGGTAGGCCCGGCGAAACGCGTTCGCATACGCGTCGTCGTCCCCGCGTTCCGCATATTCCGCTGCAAGCTTATAAAGCAGCTTGGCCGAGCACGGCTGGTTCATCACCGCCTGTTGCAGCAGGCTCAGACGGATAGCGGCATCGAAGGTTTCCGGCATCTCAGGCTCCTCGCTCACGCCGCCATGGCGACGGGCACCTGACGGCTTCTAGACATCTTCGATCATGATGTTGTCGGCGAGTTCGGCCGGCACGACGTCGAAGGCGATGCAGATGCGCTCCTCGTCCACCTCCATCGGCTGCGTATCGTGGAAGAAATAGCCGGGCATGAGCACCAAGCTGCCGGGGGCCGGCGCGACAAGCCGCTCGTCCCAACCTTGGTCCGGGCCGACGCCGTAGCCGACCGGCGCGCCGACGCGCAGCCAGCCGCGCCTGGAGCCGGGCGCGCGCGACACAGGCGGCTGCACGACGTAATAGACGCCGGTCAGCCAAGCCTGGCCATGAACGTGCGGCACGTGACGGCTCTCGCCGTTCGAGACGATCGCCCAACTGGCAAGCTTGAACGCGTCGGGACGCGCGGCAGCGAAGGGATGATCGTCGCGCCGCATCTTGGCGATGTAGTCCGCGATCGAGGCCTGCAACATGGCGCGCAGAGTGCGCGTTGCCGGCGTCGGCATGTCGAGCACCGCGTAATGCCGCCAGCCCTTGCGGATCGCGTTGGCGGCAGTGGCATCGAAGTATCTCAGTTTCGTGCGAACCTCGCCGGCAAGCTGAGCGTGAAATTCGGGTTCGCTGAAGCCTTCCGGCGCCGGCAGCCGCTGGCAGCGAAAGAAACGCTCGTAATCGACGAGGAACCTGGCCGCGTCGCGATCTCCGAGGATTGCTTCGGACGCCGCCAGAGCGGCCAGGATCGGCGCATAGGCGAGGCCGCGCGCGACCAGCGGCCGCGCGCGCCGGCGCACGAATTCCGCTTGGCTCAGGCCCGGCGGCGCGCCGATCTGCCGCAAGAGGCGCAACGACTGACGAATTCGGAAGGCCGCGCGGTAGGTCTCCGCATAGGCATCGTCGTCGCCGCGCTCGGCGTATTCGTCCGCGAGTTTGTAGAGCAGCTTCGCCGAATTCGGCTGCATCTTGACGGCCTGTTGCAACAGGTTCAGGCGGACAGCGGCGTCCGCTGCGAAGGCCGTCGGCATCGCACGCTCCTCGCTCATGCCGCTCCCGCCTCGGCAGCCGGTTCGGGGACGACATCGAACGCGACGATGGTGCGCCGCCCGGCGATACCCGGCGGCCGCGTCGCGTGCGGGACGTAGGAGGGAAACAGCACGACGCGGCCGGGCACCGGCTCGATCTCGCGCGTGCCCCAGGGCGCCTCGCCTTTGTCGATGCCGCCGAGAACGAGGGCTCCGGCGTAATGCTCGTCCCCCGGGGCGCGCGACGCTTCGACGTAGTACACACCGCTTAGCCAACCGCCGCCATGATGATGCGAGGTTTGGTGACCGTCGGCGCCGGTGATGACCGCCCATGCGCTGAGGCTCGCAGCATGCGGGCATGCGCGGACAAACCCATCGGTCGTCCCCGGCAAGCGCCGCACGTAGTCATCGATAGCAGTCTTCAACAGGACGAGCAGGGCCTCGATTGCCGGCGTGTCGGCGCGGCGCAGGCGACGAGTCTGGAGGCCTTGGCGCGTCGCCTTGCCGGGCGGATCGCCGACCAGCGTCGGATTGCGCGCGATCTCGTCCGTCAAGGCCGCACGGAAACCCACCGCATCGGCGTAACCGGATGGCGCAGGCACGGTCGTCACCTCGACGAAGCGGTCGAGTCGTAGAACCGCGCGCGCTTCCTCGTCCCGGCCGGCGCGTGCCAGGGCCACCGCCTTCCAATAAATCGCGCTGGTATGACCGGATTGCCCCGCGAGATGTGCGTCGCAAAGCGCGACAAGCTCGGCGAGGCGATCGCTACTGAAGAAGGCGCGCGCATCGGCCTCCGCGAAGCGCGGCTCATCGCCGGCAAGACCGTGGCCGACGGCCGCCGCAGCGCTCGGCTGGCCGAGCAGCATGAGCAACCGGTATCGCAAGCGGCGCGGCGACTCGCAGGCGCCGCCTTTGGTGAGCACGCGGCCGACGATCTCCAGCGCCGCCTCGAAGCGACCTGAGTCCATCAGCGCCCGCGCGCATTGCAATTGCAGGTCCGTGTCATCGGGAAAACGCGCCAGCGCCGCGTCGGCGCAGCGGCACGCCTCGTCGAACTCGCCGGCCTGTTGCAGCGACTTGAGCAGCGCATGCCAGCAGCGCAGGTTTTTCGGATTGAGCGCGACCGCCTGGCGCGCAAGCGCGAGCTTTCGCGCATCGACCGCCGGATCCCCCTGCTCGATCCATTGCATGGGAACGCCGTCGCTAAGCCAGGGTGACGAGCTTGTGGCGCGCCATGTCCGCCAGCAGGTCCTTGAGATCGCCTTCGATCACCGTGCGCTCCGCCTCGTAGTCGGAAACCAGTCCGTCCAGTAGCTGGGCAAATGTCCGCGGCGCCTCGAGCCGACGCCAGATGTCGCCGCCGATATCGTCAAGTCCGAGATAGCGCCCGCTGTCGACGTCCATCATCACGATTTCGTTGCGAATTTCCGCAGTGAGCACCGACGTCGTCCGGGTGATCAGCGTGTCGCTTCCGATCGGATGCTGCTGCTCTTGCGTCATGAATGTCTCCTTC
>DATCFB010000207.1:0-5260 GCA_036509755.1 Pseudolabrys sp.
AAGCCTGTCCTGGTGCCGCACGAGAACCTTGCGGTCGCAATGGCGCACGGCGCCTATCTGATGAACGGCCGGCCGCAAGCGGTGATGGTGCACGTCAATGTCGGCACCGCGAACACGATCAACAATTTGACTAACCTGTCACGCGACCGCGTGCCGCTGATCCTCGCCGCCGGGCGCACACCGATTTCGGAAAAGGGCTCGTTCGGCTCGCGCACGCGTCCGATCCACTGGGCGCAGGAAATGTTCGATCAAGCCGGCATGCTGCGCGAATTGGTGAAATGGGATTACGAGTTGCGCACGCCGGGCCAGATCGGCGACGTCGTCGCGCGCGCTAACGAGGTGGCAATGGCGCATCCACGCGGGCCCGTTTATCTCGTGCTGCCACGTGAGCCGTTGTCGGCGCCGATGCCGGAGCCGGTTGGCCCCGCCAAACCGCGGCCGCGGGCGGCAGCCGCCTTTCCAGACCCGAAAGCGATCGCCACGCTCGCCGAATGGCTCGCCACCGCCGAGCGGCCGCTGATCATCGCCGCGACGCTGCCGGCCGAAGCCGTGCCGGTGCTGTCGCACCTCGCCGAGCGCTGCGCCATCCCGGTGATCACGCACAATCCGCGCACCGTGTGCCTGCCATCGGGCCATCCGATGCACTTCGGCTACGAGCCTGGCACGCTACTCGCCGACGCAGATCTTGTCGTCGTGCTTGAGTCCGATGTCCCGTGGATTCCGCATTTGCAGGGCCCGTCCGCAGGTGTTCGCGTCGCGCATATGGGCGAGGATCCGTTTTACGTCCGCTATCCGATGCGCTCATTCCCGAGCGATCTCACGGTGCAGGCCGGCATCACCAATGCGCTCACCGCGCTGTCGTCGGCGGTCGAGCAGCGGCTGCAAATGGCGGAAGCGCGCATCGCCGCGCGCCGCGGGCGACTCGCCGAGCGTATGCGCAACCGCCGCGCTCAGCTCGTCAAGGATTCCGCGGCGGGCGAGCGAATCTCGCCGGAGTATCTCTCGCGCTGCATCGGCGAATGCGTCGGCGAGGATGCGGTCATCTTTAACGAATATCCGCTGCGGGCCGACCACTGCCCGCGCGAGAAAGCCGGCACGTTTTACGCGCTCGGACCCGCTGGCGGGCTCGGTTGGGGCTTCGGCGCCGCGCTCGGTGCCAAACTCGCCGCGCCCGACAAACTCGTCGTCGCGACGCTCGGCGACGGCGCCTACATGTTCGGCAACCCGACCGTCGGCCATTGGGTGTCGCAGGTGCACGGGCTGCCGATCCTCGCCATCGTCTTCAACAACAGCCGCTACGGCGCCGTGCGTCGCGCTACGTTGTCGATGTTCAAGGACGGCGTCGCTGGCGAGACTGACGGCAACGTGCTCGCCGAACTCTCGCCGGCACCGCCATACGACGAGATGGCGCGCGCGCAGGGCGCGCATGCCGAGCGCGTCGAGAAGCCCGCCGATTTGCCCGGCGCACTCGAGCGGGCCCGCGACGCCGTCGTCAATGAGAAGCGACAAGCGCTCCTCAACGTCATCACACCCTACTGACGCCAACCAAGAACAATATACGGAGTCCTTCATGCGCATCGACGCCTATACTCACTTCATGCCGAGCCGCATGTTCAAGAAGCTCGTCGACAGCGGTTATCCCGACATCGGCAAGCGCATGCGCGAACTGCCTTGCATCCATGACCTCGATGCGCGCCGCAAGGTCGTCGACATGTTTCCCGACTATGCGCAAATTCTGTCCTATCCGATGCCACCGCTGGAGATGTTGGCAAAAGGTGACGGCAAGCAGGTCGAGGAGAACGCGAAGCTCATCAACGATGAATTCCCGGAGATCTGCGGCAAGTATGGCTCGCAGTTTCCTGGCTGGGTGGCGCAGGGCGCGCTCGGTGCGCCCGACGCCGGGGTCGCCGAAGCGCAGCGTGCGGTGAAGAACGGCGCGCTGGGCGTCCAAATCTACACCAATGTCGCGGGCAAGCCGCTCGACGATCCGGCCTTCGAGCCGTTCTTCGCGGCGATGGAGAAGCTCGACAAGCCGATCTGGCTGCACCCGGCACGCGGCGCCAACTTTGCCGACTATGCGAACGAGACGAAGTCGAAATACGAGATCTGGTGGGCGTTCGGCTGGTCTTATGAAACGGCGGCGGCGATGGCGCGGCTGGTCTTCTCCAGGATCATGGACAAGTACCCGAAGCTCAAAGTTATCAGCCACCATTTCGGCGGTATCGTGCCGATGCTCGAAGGCCGCATCGGCCCCGGATGGGACCAACTCGGCGCGCGCACCTCGGACGAGGATCTCACCATGCTGCTCAAGAGCCTGAAGAAGCGTCCGCTCGATTACTTCAAACATTCATTCTACGCCGACACCGCGACCTTCTCGGCGGAACCGGCGATGCACACGGGACTTGCCTTTTTCGACCTCGACAAGATCGTGTTCGCCTCCGACTGCCCGTTCGATCCAGAGAAGGGCACGATGTACACGCGCGACACTTTGCGCATTCTCGAAGACATCGACATGCCGAAGGCCGACAAGGACAAGATCTGGCACGGCAACCTGGAGCGCATCACCGGCACCAAACTGGTGAAGTAGGTACCGGCAGAGTCTTTTCGATGCGCGATGGCCGGGGCTCGCTCCCGGCCATTTGCGTTTCCTGATGCGGCGCGAAAAGGACGTGGATGGCCGGCATAAAGCCGGGCATGACGGGCGCCAGGACCCTCGGGCGCATGAAATTCCAGGATGCATCTGCTAGCCTTCCGCCCATGGCCCTGACCCATCCCATCGGCCTCGGAGAGCCCGAGGAAACGCCCGCCGCGCCGCCCGCTGCGGAAGCGGGGGCCGGCTACGTCACGCCGGTGATGGCGCAGTACGTCGAAATCAAAGCCGCCAATCCGGATTGCCTGCTGTTCTACCGGATGGGCGATTTCTACGAGCTGTTCTTCGAGGACGCCGAGGTGGCAAGTCGCGCGCTCGGCATCGTGCTGACCAAGCGCGGCAAGCATCACGGCCATGACATTCCGATGTGCGGCGTGCCAATCGTGCGCTCGGACGAATACCTGCACCGGCTGATCGCGCTCGGCCACCGCGTCGCGGTATGCGAACAACTCGAGGACCCGGCCGAGGCGAAGAAGCGCGGGTCGAAGAGCGTGGTGAAGCGCGACGTGGTGCGGCTGATCACGCCCGGGACGCTCACCGAGGATTCGCTGCTCGAGGCGCGGCGCAACAATTACCTGCTCGCTGTGGCGCGCACCCGGTTGTCCTCGGTCGGCGAGGAAGCACGCTTTGCGCTCGCCTGGATCGACATCTCGACCGGAGAATTCCACATTTGCGAGGCGGCAAGCGGTGCGCTCGCCGCCGAGATCGCCCGGCTGGAGCCGGGCGAGATTCTGGTATCGGACGCGCTTTACGGCGATGCCGAACTCACACCTCTGTGGCGTTCGCTGGCGGCGATGACGCCGCTGACCCGCGACGTATTCGATTCCGCCACCGCCGAGCGACGCCTCACCTCATATTTCGCGGTCGCGACCAGTGACGCATTCGGATCGCTGAGCCGGCTCGAGCTGACCGCCGCTGCCGCGGTCGTGACCTATGTCGAACGCACGCAGCTCGGCCAGCGCCCGCCACTGTCGCCGCCCATGCGCGAGAGCGCTGGCGCCACCATGGCCATCGATCAGGCGACGCGCGGCAACCTCGAACTGACGCGCACGCTCGCCGGCGAGCGCAAGGGCTCGCTGCTCGACGTCATCGACCGCGCGGTGACCTCCGCCGGCTCGCGCCTGCTGGCGCAGCGGCTTGCCGCGCCGCTCACGAGCCCGGCCGCGATCGACCGCCGCCTCGACGCGGTCGCTGTCTTCGTTGGGGATATCGCGGCGCGCGCCGATACGCGGTCGCAATTGCAGGCAGCGCCCGATCTTGCCCGCGCGCTGACGCGGCTGGCGGTCGGCCGCGGCGGCCCGCGCGATCTTGCCGCGATCCGCGACGGCATCGCCGCCGCCGCCCGCCTCGCGCAATCGCTCGCGGCGCTCAAAGACACGCCGGTCGAGACCGCCGATGCCCTCGCCGCCTGCCGCGGGCCAGATACGAAACTTGCTGCCGAACTCACGGCCGCGCTCGGCGACGAATTGCCGCTGATGAAACGCGATGGCGGCTTCGTGCGCGACGGCTACGACACCGCGCTCGACGAGACGCGCGCGCTGCGCGACGAATCCCGCCGCGTCATCGCCGCGTTGCAGGCTCGCTACGCCGACGAGACCGGCGTCAAGATTCTCAAGATCCGTCACAACAACGTGCTCGGCTATTTCGTCGAGGTGACCGCGCAGCACGGCGACAGGCTGATGACACCGCCGCTCAACGGCACGTTCATTCATCGTCAGACGCTCGCGGGCCAGGTGCGTTTCACCACCACCGAGCTGGGCCAGTTGGAGGCCAAGATCGCCAGCGCCGCGGACCGAACGCTCGGCCGCGAGCTCGGCATCTTCCAGACACTGTCGGACGCGGTGATCGCTTCGAGAGAGACGATCAAGCGCTGCGCCGATGCGCTCGCCGTGTTCGACGTCGCCGGCGCGCTGGCTACGCTCGCCGCCGAGCGCGGCTACGCGCGTCCCGAGATCAATGACGGCCTCGCTTTCGTCATTGAGGGCGGGCGACACCCCGTGGTCGAGCAGGCGCTGTCGCGCGACGGCACGCCTTTCGTCGCCAATGACTGCGACCTCTCGCCGCCGCAGGATACAGAAGCAGGCCGCATCTGGCTGATCACCGGCCCGAACATGGCCGGCAAATCGACCTTCCTGCGGCAAAACGCGTTGATCGCCATCCTTGCGCAGATGGGCTCCTACGTCCCGGCACGGCATGCTCAGATCGGCGTCGTCGACCGCCTGTTTTCGCGCGTCGGCGCCGCCGACGATCTGGCGCGCGGTCGCTCGACCTTCATGGTCGAGATGGTCGAGACTGCCGCCATCCTCAATCAAGCCGGCCCGCGCGCCCTCGTCATCCTCGACGAGATTGGTCGCGGCACCGCTACCTTCGACGGCTTGTCGATCGCCTGGGCCACGATCGAGCATCTGCACGACGTCAATAGCTGCCGCGCGCTGTTCGCCACGCATTACCACGAACTGACCGCGCTCTCGGCGCGTCTCGGCCGCCTGCACAACGCGACGGTGAAAGTGAAGGAGTGGAAAGGCGAGGTCGTGTTCTTGCACGAGGTCACCGCGGGCGCTGCCGATCGCTCCTACGGCATCCAGGTGGCGAAGCTCGCCGGGCTGCCTT
>DATCFB010000208.1:0-7350 GCA_036509755.1 Pseudolabrys sp.
ATGCGTATGGCGCAGAAGCGCACCGCCCAAGACACTTGGCGCCACATCGGTGATCTCATCGCAACCATTCAGCCGAACGAATGCAGCAACTATTTCGAAAACGCCGGATATGCTTCCGTCAAAAAGTGAAAGGCGCTAGCGATCACCGCGCCTTGGCGCGTTCGGTACTGGAAGCTGCCGGCCGTCACCAACGCGATCGATACATCGGCGTGGCGTTCCTCGAACACAGGATCGCCCGGGCCGTGGTCGCAGACGACGTCGCGGACATTCCAGCCGGTTCCAGACGCAAGAAGGGTCGTGGTGATGGCCATGGTCAAGTTTAACGCGTGAGCCGCGTCCGGTCATGCCCCGCGCGATCGCAATTTTTCCCAAGCGTGCGCGGAGGCCGGGCGTTAGCACGGCGGACGAAAGGATACTGCCATGCGAAACACGTCCGGTTTCACTCGGACCCTGGTCAGCGCCGGGCCAGCGGCCGATCGCACCGCAAAGATGGATCTCTACGGCTGGCTGATCGGCGATTGGGTGTCCGACGCCACCGTGCACCTCGACGATGGGACGACGCATATGGGGCAGGGCGAAATCCATTTCGCCTGGGCGCTTGAGGGGCGCGCGATCCAGGATGTTTGGATTCTGCCCGGGCTGTTCTACGGCACGACCTTGCGCGTCTACGACCCCGCGCTCGATGCCTGGCACATCATCTGGAGCGATCCCGTGAGGCAGCTCTATACGCGCCAGCTCGGCCGCGCTCGCGGCCGCGACATCGTGCAGGAAGGCCAGTCCGACAAGGGCGTGCCGATGCGCTGGAGCTTCGTCGACACCGCGCCGGACAGCTTTCGCTGGCTCGGCGAGCGCTCTCTCGACGGTGGCGCATCGTGGCATCTGCAATCCGAATATCGCGCAAAGCGCGTTCCACAGGCATGAGAAAGGACACGACGATGCTCGATCATATTTCGATTGGCGTGCGCGATCTCGCCCGCGCCCGCGGCTTCTACGATGCGGCGCTCAAGCCGCTCGGCTATTCCTGCCTCAGCGCGGGCGATACCTCGCTCGGTTACGGTGGCGATGCCGCCGAGATCTGGGTTCTTGCCGTGAAAAAGCCAGTGCGGGCCAACACCGATTCCGGCCTGCATGTCTGCGTCTCCGCGCCGACCCGGCAAAGCGTCGACGCCTTCCATGCGGCGGCGCTCGCCGCGGGCGGTTCGGACAATGGCAAGCCCGGCCTGCGCGCCGACTATGGGGCAAATTACTACGCCGCTTTCGTCGTCGATCCGGACGGCTACCGCCTGGAGGCTTATTGCGGTAAGGCCGTCTAGTCGCGCTTCGGCCGCGTCTCGACCAGCGCCCGCAACGTCATCAGCGTCGATGGATCGGCGACGCCATCGACGCGGGCCTGGCGGAAATGCCGCTGGAAGGCGATAACGACGTCATGCGTGACGTCGTCGAAGGTGCCGGTCTCCTCGACGCCATAGCCGTAGGCTTTCAGCAGCCGCTGCATCCGGCTCACTGCCTCGCCGGTGTAGCCCGTCATCAGCGTCATGCCTGAGACATTGAGCGGCGCTGCGCGCACCCAATGGCCGACGCCGGAATCGGCAAGCAGCTCCCAGGGGAATTTCTCGCCCGGGTCCTGCTTGCGCGACGGCGCGACGTCGGAATGGGCCAGCACCCGTTCCGGCAGGATCGCCGGGTTCCGATGGAGGATCGTTTTCGACAGGCTGATCACCGCGGCGGTCTGCCGCAGCGGGAAGTCGGCATAGCCGAATTCATGACCGGGGTTCACAATTTCGATGCCGACCGAGCGCGAGTTGATGTCGCTTTCGCCGGCCCAAGACGATACGCCGGCATGCCAGGCGCGCTTATCCTCGGGCACGCACTGCACGATGCGGCCGTCCTCGAATACGACGTAGTGCGCCGACACCTTGCTCTCGGTTGCGGTCAGGCGCGTGAGCGCCGCGTCGCCGCTCTGCATCCCGGTGTAATGCAGGAGAAGAATGTCCGGCGGCCCGCCTATGCGGTTATCGAAGTTCGGCGCAGGGGCGACGTCGGCCACCATGAACGTGTCCGGCTCGAAAGATGGGCTTCCCGTTGCCGATGGCGCTTGGGATCGGAACGGGCTCATGCGACACGCACGTAATACGAGTACATTCAGTTAAAAAACACGCTGGAATTGCCGTATCTTCGGCCGCGACGGCTTCATACGTGATTCGGTCCTTGCGAAGCGGATGGTTTCCCCAGCGGGGTCAACTTGGGCGGATGGCCGCCGTTCCAGCCGTGAACTTGGAAACCGCCAAATTTGCGGTGCCGGAACCGGTTACGCCCAACGCGGCAAGAAATCCTTAAGTTTAAGCGTCGCTTAATGGCGAACGCGAGGGCCTGCTTCGCCGGTGCCGGCGCGGCGGGATCGTTTCATTGATGCCCATAATATCCCCATGTTATCCCACGACTTATCATTGCGGATTGCGGGGGCCCAAGGCGGCGAGTTGCAAAAGCAGCGCCGCTCCGTGCGCCGCACTCGCCATGTCACATTTCGGCATCATCGAGACGTTGAAGCTCGACGGCGCGGGGCGCGCAAGCTTGAGCGAAACGTTCAAGCGGCATGTGGAACCCCAGGTGGCGGTACGGGACGTGTCAGGAGGACGGGAATGACGGCGGGCAGCTCTGCTGCTGCTGGCGGACCAGTCCTCCACATTCCGGTACTCGGCGCGCCGGCGCTCGAATACCTCAGTGTCCGTGACGGCGGCGTCTACATCGACGGCACCTTCGGTGCCGGCGGCTACACGCGCGCCATTCTCGGCGCGGCGAACTGCAAGGTGATAGGCATCGACCGCGACCAGACCGCGATCGCGCTCGGCGCCGATCTGGTCGAGCAGGCGGGCGGCCGGCTTACGCTGGTCGAGGACCGCTTCTCGAATCTCGATGCTGTCGCGCGAGACTGCGGTTACGCCGGGATCGACGGCGTCGTGCTAGACGTCGGCGTCTCCTCGATGCAACTCGACCGCGCCGAGCGCGGGTTCTCATTCCGCCTCGATGGCCCGCTCGACATGCGTATGAGCGGCGAGGGGATAAGCGCTGCCGACATCGTCAACGCCGCCGGCGAGCGCGATCTTGCCGATATCATCTACGTTCTCGGCGAAGAGCGTTTCTCGCGCGGCATTGCCCGCGCCATCGTGAAGGCGCGCGCCGATGCACCGATCGTCACCACGCGCGCGCTCGCCGACATCGTCGCCTCGGTCGTGCGCACGCGCCCGACCGACATTCATCCGGCCACGCGCACGTTCCAGGCGTTGCGCATCTTCGTCAACGACGAGCTCGGCGAGTTGGCGCAGGCGCTGATCGCAGTCGAGCAGGTGCTCAAGCCCGGCGGCCGGCTGGTCGTCGTCTCTTTCCATTCGCTCGAAGACCGAATCGTCAAATCGTTCCTCGCTGAGCGCGCCGAGACGCGCGGTGGGTCGCGCCATGCGCCGGAGATCAAGCGCGCGGCGCCGAGCTTCACGGTGCTGACCAAGCGGCCGGTTGTCGCCGGCCAAGACGAGACCGCGCGTAATCCGCGCGCCCGCTCCGCGAAACTGCGGGCCGGCGAGCGCACCGATTCGCCGGCGCATCGCGGCGAAGCCTCCGAATTCCTGCCGCGACTTCCGGCGCTCGGCGATGTGCTGAGGGCACGCTGACATGCGGCTTCTCAACATCCTCGTGATTGCCGCGCTGATCGTCGCCGCGACCTATGTCTATAAGATCAAATTCGATTCTACCTTGCAGGCCGAGCGCGTCGCCAAGCTGCACGGCGAAATCCGGAAAGAGCGCAACGCCATCGCCGCGCTACGCGCCGAATGGGCGAAGCTGGAATCGCCGGGGCGTATCCAGGGCCTGGCCGAGCGGCACCTGAAGCTCGAGCCGATCAAGTCGACCCAGTTCGATTCGCTCGACCGGCTGCCGGTGCGCCCGCCGGACGTGCCGCCACCGGGCGCTGATCCGATCAGCGTCATGCTCGGCAATTCGCCGGAAACGACCGGCAGTGTTTTGCAGCCGGTGAAGCGGTGAACCCATGAGCACGTCTCCGCAAAATGGCGAAACCCGCTGGCAGCGTCTCGTCCGCTCGCTCCTCTATGGCCACGACGTCGACCGCAATGTTAAGGCGAAGGCGCGTCTCGGCCTTGCCATCGTGCTCTTCGCCGGCGTCTACTGCGTCATTGCCGCCAAGCTCGTAATGTTCGCCTATATGGGCGAAGGCCACGGCGGACGCCGCTCGATCGCACAGGACGCCGTCGCCACCGCGCGGCCCGACATTCTCGACCGCGACGGCGAAATGCTGGCGACCGACGTCAAGTCGCCGTCGCTGTTCGCCGAGCCGCGCAAGCTTATCGACGTCGACGAGGCGGTCGAACTTCTCACTGCCACGCTGCCAGACCTTGACGCCAAGGAAGTGCGCGAGCGCCTGTCCTCCAAGCGCGGCTTCGTCTGGCTCAAGCGCGAGATCACGCCGAAGCAGCAGCAGGAAGTGCATCATCTCGGCATTCCCGGCATCGGCTTCCTGACTGAGAACAAGCGCGTCTATCCGAACGGGCCGATCGTCTCGCACGAGATCGGACTCGTGAATATCGACAACCAGGGCATCGCCGGCATCGAGAAGTGGCTCGACGGGCAGGGGCTGGCCGCGTTGCATATGGCGGGCCTCGCCAGCGACCGGCTGATGCGCCCGGTCGATCTCGCCGTCGATCTGCGCGTGCAGTTCGCCATGCGCGACGAGCTCGTCAAGGCGCGTGAAAAGTTCAAGGCGAAGGCGGCGGCCGGCCTCATCCTCAACGTCAACACCGGCGAGGTCGTCTCGATGGTGTCGGAGCCGGACTTCGATCCGAACAATCCCAAGGAGGCCAATGATCCGACGCGCATCAACCGGCTGACCACCGGTGTTTACGAGATGGGCTCGACCTTCAAGATCCTGACGCTCGCCATGGCGCTCGACTCCGGAAAGGCGACCATGAACTCGCTATGGGACGCGCGCGTGCCGCTGCGGTACGGCCACTTCACCATCCACGACTACGAGCCGATGCACCGCTTCATCTCGCTGCCTGAGGTGTTCACCTATTCCTCGAACATCGGCGCGGCACGCATCGCGCTCGCCTGCGGCGTCGACGCGCACAAAGCGTTCCTGAGAAAAATGGGCCAGCTCGACCGCCTGCGCACTGAATTGCCGGAGAGCGCCGAGCCGATCGTGCCCAAGCACTGGGGCGAACTGAACACGGTGACCATCGCCTTCGGCCACGGCCTCTCGGTCGCGCCGTTGCAGGCGGTGATGGCGGTTGCTGCGACCGTCAATGGCGGCCTTCTCATCCCGCCGACCTTCCTCAAGCGCTCGCGCGAGGATGCGTTGAAACTGGCGAAGCAGGTGCTCAAGCCCGAGACCAGCACCGAGATGCGCTATCTCCTGCGCCTCAATGCAGAGAAGGGCACCGCCACCAAGGCCAATGTCCCGGGCTACTATATCGGCGGCAAGACGGGTACGGCGGAGAAGGTGGTCAATGGCCGCTATTCCAAGCACAAGCTGCTCACCGATTTCATGGCGGTGATGCCGGCCGACAAGCCGCAATACCTGTTGCTGATCATGCTGGACGAGCCGCAGTCGCTCCCCGAAACGCACGGCTTCGCCACGGCCGGCTGGAACGCGGCGCCGACCGCGGCCAAGGTGATCGCACGCGTGGCGCCGCTCCTCGATATCGAGCCGCGTTTCGACCTGCCGAAGGCCGATCAGCTCATCCTGGCCAATCTGGCGACAAACCGGTAAATCGCGCGCCACTCATTCCCGCCCGCGCGGGAATCCAGTATTGCAGTGCCGAGGGCCTCTGGGCGCCCGCTTTCGCGAGGGCGAATGAAAAGCCCCCGGACAGGCTTGATGAAACTCGCCGACTTGCCGCTGACGGATGCCCGCTTCGACCCGCGTTTCACGGGACTCGAACTCGCGGACATCGCCTCCGACAGCCGCAAGGTGAGGCGTGGCGACCTGTTCGTTGCTGTGCCAGGCACCAAAGCGGACGGCCTCGCCTTCGTCCCGCAGGCAATCGCGAATGGCGCCGGCGCCATCATGGCCGAGCGCCGAGCCGACGTGCCGGCCGGAGTCGCCTCGATCGTCGTGCCGAATGTGCGCCTCGCGCTCGCGCGCGCCGCGGCCGCGTTCTTCCCGCGCCAGCCCACCACGATCGTGGCCGTGACGGGCACCAGCGGCAAGACTTCCGTCGCAGCTTTCGCGCGCCAGATATGGGCTTCGCTCGGCGTCAACGCGGCGAGCATGGGCACGATAGGCGTCGTCTCGGACAAGACGAACGTCTATGGCTCGCTGACGACGCCCGACCCGATCGAACTCCACCGCATGCTCGACCGCCTGGCCGGAGAGGGTGTCACGCATCTCGCGCTGGAAGCCTCTTCGCATGGGCTCGACCAGCATCGCCTCGACGGCGTGCGCATCGCCGCCGCCGCCTTCACCAATCTCTCGCGCGATCATCTCGATTATCATCCGACCATCGAGGCCTATCTTGCCGCGAAGGTTCGGCTCTTCACCGATCTCGTCGCCGCCAAGGGCACTGCGGTGATCGACGTCGATGGCTGCTATGCCGGGCAGGTGGTTGAGGCGGCGAAGAAGCGCGGCCTCGCGATCATGGCCGTCGGCGAACAAGGCGAGGGCATCCGTCTCGTCGCCGGGGCCATCGATGGCTTCGCGCAACTGGTGACGCTCGCTCATGCCGGCTGTCAGTATAAAGTGAAGCTGCCTCTGGTCGGCGGCTTCCAGGTGCACAATGCCGCGGTCGCCGCCGGTCTCTGCATTGCGACCGGCGCGGAGCCGGTGCGCGTCTTTGCCGCGCTCGAAAAGCTCGAAGGAGCCAAAGGCCGTCTCGAATTGGCGGGCGCGCGGAACGGCGCACCAATCTTCATCGATTACGCGCACAAGCCAGATGCCTTGAAGAAAGCGCTCGACGCGCTGCGGCCTTATGCGACCGGCAGGCTCGTCGTCGTGTTCGGCGCCGGCGGCGACCGCGACAAGGGCAAGCGGCCGATCATGGGCCGCATCGCCGCCGAGAATGCCGATCGCGTGATCGTCACCGACGACAATCCGCGCAGTGAACAGGCGGCGACGATCCGCGCGGAAATTCTTGCGGAAGCGAAGGATGCCACCGAGATCGGCGACCGTGCCGAGGCCATCCGCGCCGGCATCGCGGGGCTGACCAAGGGCGATGTCTTGTTGATTGCCGGTAAAGGCCATGAAACCGGCCAGATCGTCGGCGACCGGGTGCTGCCGTTTTCCGACCACGAGGCGGTCGCGGCGGCGCTTGAGGGGATCTAACGGATGGCGGCACTTTGGACCAC
>DATCFB010000209.1:0-17186 GCA_036509755.1 Pseudolabrys sp.
TGCTTCTTCGCCCAGTCGAGATTATCCGGCGTGAAGGCGAAGCTCTTCGGTTGAACTTCCGCAGGGGCGAGACGGCGCACGCTCATCGTACGGCCTCCGCGCAACCGATAACTCTCATCTTTGTCATGCGCGGGCTTGACCCGCGCATCCCGCTTAGGAGGGCAACGTGGTGCATCCCTGATCGGGATGGCCGGGACAAGCCAGGCCATGACAGGCGAGGCATCATCGGTCGACCTCCCCGAACACGATATCGAGGGAGCCGAGAATGGCGGAGACATCCGCGAGCATGTGGCCCCGGGTCATGAAATCCATGGCCTGTAGGTGCGCAAAGCCCGGCGCACGCACCTTGCATTTGTATGGCTTGTTGGTGCCGTCGGAGACGAGATAGACGCCGAACTCGCCCTTGGGCGCCTCGACCGCGGCGTAAACCTCACCTGCCGGGACGTGAAAGCCCTCGGTGTAGAGCTTGAAGTGGTGGATGAGCGCTTCCATCGAGCGCTTCATCTCACCGCGCTTGGGCGGCACTATTTTGTTGTCGTCGATCGACACGCCTCCCTGCCCGTCGGGTGAGCGCAGCTTCTCGAGGCACTGCTTCATGATCTTGGTCGACTGGCGCATCTCCTCCATGCGGATGAGATAGCGATCGAAGCAATCGCCGTTCTTGCCGATCGGAATGTCGAAATCCATCTCGGCGTAGCATTCGTATGGCTGCGACTTGCGCAGGTCCCAGGCCGCGCCCGAGCCGCGCACCATCACGCCGGAGAAGCCCCAGTTCCACGCCTCCTGGAGCGATATCACGCCGATGTCCACGTTGCGTTGCTTGAAGATGCGATTGTCGGTCAGCAGCGCGTCGAGGTCGTCGACCACCTTCAGGAACGGATCGCAGAAGGCCCAGATGTCGTCGATCAGCTTCGGCGGCAGGTCCCAGTGCACGCCGCCGGGCCGGAAGTAATTGGCGTGCATGCGGCTGCCAGAAGCGCGCTCGTAGAACACCATCAGCTTCTCGCGCTCCTCGAAACCCCACAGCGGCGGAGTGAGCGCGCCGACGTCCATCGCCTGCGTAGTGACGTTCAAGAGATGCGACAGCAGGCGGCCGATCTCGGAATAGAGCACGCGGATCAATTGCGCGCGCCTGGGCACCTGGATCCCGAGCAGCTTCTCGACCGCCAGGCAGAAGCCGTGCTCCTGGTTCATCGGCGCGACATAGTCGAGCCGATCGAAATACGGCACCGCCTGCATATAGGTCTTCGCTTCGATCAGCTTCTCGGTGCCGCGATGCAGGAGACCGATATGAGGATCGACACGCTCGACAATCTCGCCGTCGAGCTCGAGCACGAGACGTAAGACGCCGTGCGCGGCCGGGTGCTGCGGCCCGAAGTTGATGGTGAAATTGCGGATGGCGGTCTCGGCCATCATGCTACTCCCGCCGCGGCCGCCTTCTGAGCGACACGCGAATTGAATTTGTCCCAGGCGACCACCACGCGCTCATGCGTGCCCTCGCCGATCATCTCGACGCCGTCATGGGCGCGAACCTTGAAGGCGAGCTTGCGGCCGGCGACGTCGATCAGCTCGGCGTCGACCCGTACGGTCAGGCCAGGCGGCGTCGCCGCCGCATGGCTGACATCGACATGCGTGCCGAGCGAACCTTCGCCCGCCTCGAGATAGGGTTCGATCAGTTCGGCGCAGGCCCATTCCATCAGCACGATCATGAAACCGGTGGCGAAGACCTTCGGCATGCCGGCGATGATCGGCGATTCCGGATAGGTATAGGGCACCGTCTTGTTCTCGGGCACCACGTAAGAGAAAGAGTGCTTCACGCCGGGCGAAAGCGGCTTCATGGCGCCTTCTTCTCCGGCTCCGGCGGCTTGGCCGCCTTCTCGTCGCCCGGCAGCACGTAGTCGGTGCCTTCCCAGGGCGAGAGAAAATCGAAGGTGCGGAATTCCTGCGCCAGCGCCACCTTGTCGTAGCGCACGCGCTTCTCTTCGTCGTCCCAGCGCACCTCGACGAAGCCGGTGAGCGGGAAGTCCTTGCGCAACGGATGCCCTTCGAAGCCGTAATCGGTGAGGATGCGGCGCATGTCGGGGTGGCCGGTGAACAGCACGCCGTAGAGGTCGTAGGCCTCGCGCTCGAACCAATCGACACCACGGAAGACGTCGATGAGCGACGGCACCGGCGTCGCCTCGTCGGTCTGAACCCTGACGCGGATCCGCTGATTCAGGCGGGGCGAAAGGAAGTGATAGACGACATCGAAGCGCTTCTCGCGGCTCGGCCAATCGACCGCGGTGACGTCGATGATGTTGATGAACTGGCAGCCCGGATCGTCGCGCAGGAACGTCGCCACCTTGACGATATCGGCCGCGTTGGCCGTGAGCGTCAGCTCGCCATACTTCACCTCGTGACCGGTCGCCGCGCCCGGCAGCGCCGTGCGGATCGACTGTCCGAGCCTGTCGAGCGTGTCTTCCATGTCAGTCCACGATGAAGAGGCGCGCGCCGTGCGCGGTGTGCGAACGATGCGCATCGGCGCCGTCGGCGACCTGATAACTCATGCCCGGTTTGAGCGTGAAGGCGCGCCCGTCCTTGAGCACGGTCGTGAGCTCGCCGCCGACGCAATAGATGATGTGGCCCTTATCGCACCAGTGGTCGGCGGTGTAGCCCGGCGAATACTCGACCATGCGCACACGAATTTCACCGAATTGCTGCGTGCGCCATTCGGCGTGCCCGGTATCGCCCTTGTGCTGCGTCGGCGCAATCGCGCTCCAGTCGGTCGTTCCGAACGGAATGCCGGTCATCTGCATGGCGTTCACCGCTCGATCGTGCCGGTACGGCGGATCTTCTTCTGCAACAGCATCACGCCATAGAGCAGCGCCTCCGCGGTCGGCGGACAGCCGGGCACATAAATGTCGACGGGGACGATGCGGTCGCAACCGCGCACGACCGAATAGGAGTAATGATAGTAGCCGCCGCCATTGGCGCAGGAGCCCATCGAGATGACGTAGCGCGGCTCCGGCATCTGGTCGTAGACCTTGCGGAGCGCGGGCGCCATCTTGTTGGTGAGGGTGCCGGCGACAATCATCACGTCGGACTGGCGCGGCGAAGCACGCGGTGCGAAGCCGAAGCGCTCGGCGTCATAGCGCGGCATCGACATCTGCATCATCTCGACCGCGCAGCAGGCGAGCCCGAAGGTCATCCACATCAGCGAGCCGGTGCGGGCCCAGGTGATGAGGTCGTCGACCGCAGTGACGATGAAGCCCTTGTCGGCGAGGTCGTTATTGACGCCGGCGAAGAACGGATCGTCGGCGCCGACCGGTCGGCCGGTCGCCGGATCGAGAATGCCTTTAGGTGCGGGCGCGACCAGGGTCATGGAATCAGTCCCACTCCAACGCCCCCTTCTTCCACTCATATATGAAGCCGATGGTGAGGACGCCAAGGAAGAGCATCATCGCCCAGAAGCCGAAATGGCCGACGTGGCGGAACACCACCGCCCAGGGGAACAGGAAGCTGACTTCAAGGTCGAAGATGATGAAGAGAATGGCGACGAGATAGAAGCGCACGTCGAACTTCATGCGCGCGTCATCGAATGCGTTGAAGCCGCACTCGTAGGCGGAGAGCTTCTCCGGATCGGGCTGCGAATAGGCGACCAGAAACGGCGTCGCCAGCAGCACGAGGCCGATGACGAGGGCGACACCGATGAAGATCACGAGGGGCAGGTAATCGAGAAGCAATGTGCTCATGGCGACCTCGTGCAGCCCCGAACCCAGAATTATGCCGCCCAAGGACCGATCGGCAGCCGCAAAGGCGCCGAAAACCGTGAAAACGCCCTTGGTTTTTGGGGTGATTCCTCAAGGACGGGAAGCGCGGGAGGCTTAGCGCAGCGAAACCGGGGTGGCAAGCCGACATTGGAACGCGTCCACGGTACGAAATCGAACGTCACGCGGTGCCGCGATTGACGACGCGCAAGGCCCGCTCGATAGTCCCGCTCGCGCGCGCCAAGAATGAAAATCGGAGAGGAACGGCATGCCACGTCTCCGGCCGGTCGCGGCCGCGCTCGCGCTCGGTGCGATGCTGGCGCTCCCCGCCCACGCCGCCGACACCTATCCGTCCCGTCCGGTAAAGGTCATCGTACCGTTCGGCGCAGGCGGTCCCACCGACCTGTTCACGCGCGCGGTCGCCGAGGAACTGCAGAAGGCGCTGCATGAGCCTTTCGTGCTCGAGAACCGGCCCGGCGCCGGCACGACGATCGGAACAGAGGCGGCGGCGAAGGCGGCGCCCGACGGCTACACGCTGCTGATGGTGTCGGGCACGCAGACCGTCAACGAGACCCTCTACGGCCACAAGCCCTACCACCTGATGGCCGATCTGGTGCCGGTCGCGCCGCTGATCGAGAGCGACCTCGTCCTCGTCGTGCATCCATCGGTGCCGGCCAAGAACGTGAGCGAACTGATCGCGTTTGCGAAGGCCAATCCCGGCAAACTGAATTTCGGCTCCTCGGGACCGGGCTCGAACTATCACATGGCGGCCGAGTTGCTGAAGAACTTCACCGGCATCGACATCGTGCACGTTCCGTATCGTGGCTCGACGGGAATGCGCACGGATATCCTCAGCGGCCAGATTCAGATGCTGTTCGATTCCGTGCCGACCATGGCGCCGATGATCAAAAGCGGCATGGTGCGCGCGCTCGGCACCACCGGGTCGGAGCGCTCGCCGATCCTGCCCGGCGTGCCGACCATCGCCGAAGCCGGCGTTCCCGGGTTTCAGGCAACGCTCTGGGTCGGCTTCATGGCGCCGGCCGGCACGCCGCAGCCGATCGTGGACCTGCTCAACCGCGAGATCACCAAGATCGTCACCCGTCCCGACATCAAGGCGGCCTGGGCGAAACAGGGCGCAACGCCGATGACAATGACGCAAGTGCAGTTCAAGACGTTCATGCAGGACCAGATCGCCAAATGGGCGAAGGTCATCGCCGACAACCACATCCGTCCTATCAACTAGGCAAGCACCGATGAACGAGATGACGACACCCGCCATCAAAAGCGAGGAGCACTGGACGACCAAAGCGGACGGCGCGCGGCTGTTCCTGTTCGAGAAATGCCTCGGCGATCCGGCCAAAACGCGCGGCACGATCCTGTTCGTGCACGGCTCGTCGATGGCCTCGCAGCCGACCTTCGACCTCCAGGTGCCCGGCCGGCCGGATTCCTCTGCGATGGATTATTTCGCGGGGCGCGGCTTCGACTGCTGGTGCGTCGACATGGAAGGCTACGGCCGCTCCACCAAGGACCGCGACAACAATGCGCCGATCGCGATGGGCGCCGGCGATTGCCATATTGCCGCATCATACATCGGCAAGCTGCGCGGGCCGCGGCCCCTGCTCGTCTACGGCATCTCTTCTGGCGCGTTGCGCGCGGCGCTGTTCGCCGAACGCCATCCCGAGATGGTGGCGCGGCTTGCGCTCGACGCGATGGTCTGGACCGGCGAAGGCTCGCCGACGCTCGCCGAGCGCCGCAAGAGGCTGCCGGAATTTCAGGCCAAGAAGCGCCGGCCGATCGACAAGGCCTTCATCCATTCGATCTTCGACCGCGACCATCCTGGCACGGCGGAAGAAAAAGTGATCGACGCTTTCGCCGACGCGGTTACCGCGCTCGACGACAGCGTGCCGACCGGCACCTATGTCGACATGTGCTCGCGGCTGCCGGTGATCGATCCGACCAAGATCACGGTGCCGACCATCGTCATGCGCGGCCAATGGGACGGCATCGCCTCGATGGACGATCTCATGAAGTTCTTCGACAAACTGCCGAACCCGGACAAGCAGTTCACGGTCATGCCGGGCATCTCGCACGCGAGCTTCCAGCAGAAGAACTACTTGCTGGTCTACCATATCCTGGCGAGCTTCTTCGAACAGCCGGCGCCGATGTATCGGGGGTGAGCTAACGCCTGGCGCGTCTGCCTCATCAGTTGTCCGGAGGTGCGCCGCAGGCGCGCTCTCGCCAGGCGACTATAGCCGCTCACGATGATGCAAACACCACAAGAAACGAGTCCCCACCGAGACTAACGCCCTACCAGGTCCTAGTCTTTGGCTTGTCTCCTTGCAGCGTTCTTTCGAGAGTGTCTCGACCGAATTTTTCTGTCGTCTGAGTTCCGCTGGATTGATTTACCGAGGGATTTTGCTGCTGTTGACGATGGTTTTCGAGATTTTGTCGGGCTTGCTCCCTCTGTTGCTCGGTGGTGATGTATTGAGCAAACGCCAGAGGGGCGCTCGTAAGGATGATTGCCAATCCCACAAGCGAAACGCGAATATAGGACATGACGTCTCTCCCGTATTTGTAGACCGCGCGTGAGCTTACAACGTCCGGTATAAATATGGCGTCAAAAGAGTGTGTGCGTGGCTGCCGGTGCCGACAGCCTTATCCGGCAAACTCTTTTGACTTACCAATTTGGTGCAAGCGCCGTCCCTTGAAAAAGCTTCCTCGCGATTGATGTGCTTCAGTTCAATGCGGGTGAAGTCGTTCCAGTTCGGGCCTTCGTCGGCGTTGACGATGGTGCCGGGCGCAATGTGCGGCCGGATGAGACCTGCTCCGAAAATACGAAACCAAACAGGAGCACAGCGAAGCTGAAAAACCCGTCTGGGCTCCAATTCGTCGAGTATAGTCCCCTCTGTGAGGGCGGCTTGAACACTAAGCTTGTGGCGTTTGCGTCATAATAGTGGAGTTGCGCACCTTATGATCCGACCTCGGGCAGGCCGAGTTCGGTGGATGAATGGCCGATGCCGCCGCCCTTCGAGGCTCGGCGTCGCAGCCAAGCGGACGCAGCTACGCTTGCGATGCCGCCGCGCACCTCAAGTGACGGGTCGGACTCCCAGTTTATCCGCCAAATCCGCAAGATCGCTGCCGTACACATCGACCGGCACGGCCGGGCCGGCCTCGCCGGTATTGGCCCCATATTCGTTGATCCGCGCGATGTGGCCGGTGCGCAGTCCGTTCGACGCCGCCGCTTTCAGGTCGCGGCTGTGCGCGGCGACCATCATGCAGCGCTCAGGCGCGCGATTGAGCGCCTCGCAGGCGGCGAGATAGGCGCGCGGCTTCGGCTTGTAGTCACCGGCGATCTCGGCGCCGAGGATCGCGTCCCACGGCAGATTGTTGCGGCGGGCATTGTCGACCATCAGCGCGATATTGCCGTTCGAGCACGGCGCGATGATGTATTTGCGCTTGAGCCGCGCCAGCGCCGCCGGCACGTCCGGCCAAGCGTCGAGCCGGTGCCAGGCATTGTTGAGGTTCTGCATCGTCGCTTCGCCGAGGTCACTGACGCCGAAGCGTGGCAGGCAGCGTTCGAGATTGCGCCTGTGCAGCACGTCGAGCTTGGAGAACGGGATGCGGCCGGAGCGCACCTCCTCCATGCCGGGCTGGTATTCGCCCCGCCAGGCATCGGCAAAGGCGATCCAGTCGAGCTTGTGGCCAAGGGGGCTGAGGACTTTTTCCGCCTCACGGGCGATCGACGTCCGCCAATCGAGCAGGGTTCCGAACACGTCGAAGAACAGGGCTTCAACGCCCGAAACCGCATCCGGAATTGTCATTGTGACGCCCCTCGGAGGGTGCGAATACGGCACCCGAATACGGGACTAAGTCATTGAAAGAATGGCGGGAGCGACGGGACTCGAACCCGCGGCCTCTGCCGTGACAGGGCAGCGCTCTAACCAACTGAGCTACGCCCCCGCGGGCGTGGGGAGGAGTTAAAGGCGGGCTTGTCCCAAGTCAAGGACAACCCTGTTCGGGGTGCAACTTTGCAAGAAGTGCCCGATTTTCGCTAAGAATCGTTGGTCAAAGCCTCTCCGAATCGTCTATCCCGGCAAGCAGTCTGGCGTTCGGCCAGACTCGCGGATCTCAAGAGGAGGGTCCCATTATGGCTACGGCTCCTGGTAAGTCAGCGACCCCGACGACTGTGACGCTGAAGCATCTCGCCGCCGCCCTCGCGGAGGCGCATGAGATGTCGAAGAAGCAGGCCGAAGAGGTTTTGGGTGACCTCGTCGGCAATATCGTGAAGCACTTGAAGAAAGGCGAGCGTATCCGCATCGGCGGGCTCGGCATCCTCCAGGTGCGCAAACGCGCCGCGCGCATGGGCCGCAATCCGGCGACCGGCGAGGCAATCCAGATCAAGGCTTCCAAGAAGGTCGCGTTCCGCGCCTCCAAGGATCTCAAGGAAGCAATCTGACGGCTCGGCTGAGCCCTCGATTCTTGGGGGATGGTTTAGCGGCAGGTCCGGGGCGCAGTGCCCCGCGCCTGCCGTTTTTGTTCGTCCGGCCGTTATGATCGGGCGGCACGCAAGGTCAGTCTCATGGTGTCCATCGATTTCGACTACACGGTGCTCGAGCGCTTCCTGCGCTACGTGACGATCGACACCCAATCCGATCCCAATTCCGCGACCGCGCCGTCGACCGAGAGGCAGAAGGACCTCGCGCGCCTCCTGGTCGGCGAATTGCGCGAGGCCGGCCTTGTCGACGCCGACATGGACGCCAACGGCTACGTCTACGCGACGTTGCCGGCGACGAGCCGCAAGCGCGTGCCGGTCGTCTGCTTCTGTTCGCATATGGACACCTCGCCGGACGCGCCGGGCGCCGGCGTGAAGCCGCAGCTCGTGCGCAACTACCAGGGCGGCGACATCGCCCTGCCCGCCGACAAGACCCAGGTGATCCGTTTCGCCGAGCACCCGGCGCTCAAGGACCAGATCGGCAACGACATCGTCACCGCCGACGGCACGACGCTGCTCGGCGCCGACAATAAGGCCGGCGTCGCCGAGATCGTCGACGCGATGCGCTTCCTTGCCGCCCATTCCGAGATCCCGCACGGCACGATCAAGGTGCTGTTCACGCCTGATGAGGAAATCGGCCGCGGCGTCGATAACGCGGACCTCAAGCGGCTCGCCGCCGACGTCGCCTACACGATCGACGGCGAGAGCGCCGGCCAGGTCGAGGACGAGACCTTCTCGGCCGACGGTGCGACCGTCACCGTGCAGGGCGTGCCTGTGCATCCGGGTTTCGCCAAGGGCGCGATGGAGAACGCGGTCAAGATCGCCGCGCGGATCATCGAGAACCTGCCGCAGGACACCTGCTCACCCGAGACGACGGAAGCGCGCGAGGGCTTCATCCACCCGCTCGGCCTCGAAGCCGGCCTCGACCACGCCAAGCTCAAGTTCATCCTGCGCGACTTCTCCGCCGACGGCTTGAAAGACAAGGCGGCGGTGCTCGAGCGCGCGGTGAAGACTGCACTCGCCGGCTTTCCGCGATCCTCCTACACGCTCGAGGTCACCGAGCAGTACAGGAATATGAAGGAGGTGCTCGACCGCCATCCGGACGTGGCCGCGCATGCGATGGCAGCGGTGGCCCGCGCCGGGCTGGCACCGAAGAAGGCGTCGATCCGCGGCGGCACCGACGGCTCGCGCCTGTCCTTCATGGGCCTACCTTGCCCCAACATCTTCGCCGGCGAGCATGCCTTCCACTCGCGCCTCGAATGGGTGAGCGTGCAGGACATGCAGGCCGCCATGCGCACCATCGTGCATTTGGCGACGATCTGGGAAGAGCGGACGTAAGGGGTCGCGGCCCGACGAGCGTGAGCTGCGCCAGAAGGAACTAATCGTCCTTCCCGTGCAATATATTGTCGTAATTCGTTTTCACGGTTTCGTAGCACTCGCACGCCGTTTCCTGGAGCGCCGGCACATCGAGAAGCTTGATATGCCCGCGGGCGTAACGGATCATTCCAGCCTCTTGTAAAGTGCGTGCGACCAGCGTCACGCTCGTGCGCCGCACGCCGAGCATCTGCGCAATGTATTCTTGGGTCAGCGGAAGCTCGTTGCTTTCGCACAAGTCCGCCGCCCGCAGAAGCCATCGCGCGAACCGGCTTTCGATCACATGCGTTGCGTTGCAGGCCGCGGATTGCTGGGCTTGTGCAAACAGCGACTGCTCATGCGCGCCGATGAGCCAGCGCATCTGACGATGCTTTTCGACCAAAGCCTTCAGCGGTTCGACCGCGCAGACGAGGCAATCTCCGCCGATCTGAACGATGGCGCGGTTGAGGGAGAGCCGGCCGTTCAATGCAGCCGCCGCTCCAATCGCACCGTCGCGTCCGACCATTGCGGTCTCGACGATTTCTCCGGTGGAGAGCGGAATGACAAGCGACACCGCAACGCCGATTGGAAAATACACCGCGTCGATCGTGTCGTGGATATCGAACAGGATTCGATGCTGTGGGAGCTCTTCGGGCCGCAAATGGGGCTGCAATGCGTCGCGTTCGCCGGGGGGTAGCGATTCCAGGAGGAGGTTTGTCTTGAACGGCATCATTGCTCCTGCTCCAGGGCGGGAGCGCTACCGCCTCACAGCCATCGATCACGGCGGCGGTTCCCCGGTAACTACCCTCAGCGAGTCCTAAGACCCTGTACGCGAGGTGTCTTCCGAAATGCTTACCGGTTCCACCGCATTACTGAGTTGGAACCGACAAACTTATCAGGCGCGCTTCAAATCTAAAGCGCAACCATGCTTAGTCCTTGAACGAGGGTCGAATTGCGACATTGTTTTGCGATCGCCAGTAACACGATTGGGCTACGGGCGAGGCGCCGACGAATTCTGCGCCGACGACGAGGACGCGGAGCGAACGGCTTTCGATATCTTTATCGAACTGTCCGCGGGCGCCAGGCGGCTTGTCATTGTCACCGTCACGAATGCGGCTGGTGCGGAGATATTGAGGATTCCTCGTCTCTCTAATTCGGCATCATTGCCGCAAAGCCACCGGCCGGCACGCGGCGGGCCGAAGGAATAGACATCACTGACTCGAGTTTGATGGTGGGCGGTGACGGACTCGAACCGCCGACATCCTGCGTGTAAAGCAGGCGCTCTACCAACTGAGCTAACCGCCCCCATGCCGGGTTTATCGCCCGCTTGGTGCAGGGGCAAGCCGCGGCGCAAAATGAAAACGGCGCCTCGCGGGCGCCGTTCCAGGTCTTCGGGCCGGTCCGCCGTCAGTGGGCGGTCAGGCCGGATGCTTCCTCGTCCGGCTTAGCCTCGGCGGCCGCCAACTTGGCCGCCTCCTCGTCCCACGTGATCGGCTCGACCTTTCGCACCAGCGCGCGGGCGAGGACTTCGTCCATGCGCTGGACCGGAATGATATCGAGGTTCTTCTTGATCGTGTCGGAGATCTCGGTGAGGTCCTTGGCATTCTCCTCCGGGATCAGGACGGTCTTCATGCCGCCGCGGGCAGCCGCGAGCAGTTTCTCCTTGAGGCCGCCGATCGGCAGAACGCGGCCGCGCAACGTGATCTCGCCGGTCATGGCGAGATCGCGGCGCACCGGAATGCCGGTCATCACCGAGACGATAGCCGTGACCATCGCGACACCGGCCGACGGGCCATCCTTCGGCGTTGCGCCTTCCGGCACGTGCACGTGGATGTCGCGTCTGTCGAACAAAGGCGGCTCGATGCCGAAGGCGGCCGCGCGCGAACGCACGTAAGACGCCGCCGCCGAGATCGACTCCTTCATCACGTCACGCAGGTTGCCGGTGACGGTCATCTTGCCCTTGCCCGACATCGACGTCGCTTCGATGGTCAGCAATTCGCCGCCGACATCGGTCCAGGCAAGGCCGGTGACGACACCGACCAGGTCCTCGGCTTCGATCTCGCCATAGCGATACTTCGGCACGCCGAGATAATCGCCAAGATTCGCAGCGGCGACGGCAATCGACTTCTTCTTCGAAGTCATCAGCTCCTTCACGGCCTTGCGCATCAGGTTCGACAATTCGCGCTCGAGGCTACGCACGCCTGCTTCGCGCGTATAGCGGCGGATAAGCGTGAGTAGCGCCTCGTCGTCGATCGACCATTCCTTCGGCTCGAGGCCGTGCTTGGCGATTGCCGCCAGGATCAGGTGCTTGCGCGCGATCTCCAGCTTCTCGTCCTCGGTGTAGCCGGCGATCCGGATGATCTCCATGCGGTCCATCAGCGGCCCGGGAATGTTCAACGTATTCGCCGTGGTGATGAACATCACGTTCGAGAGGTCGTACTCGACCTCCAGATAGTGGTCCGCAAAAGTCGAATTCTGCTCGGGGTCGAGCACCTCAAGCAGCGCCGATGACGGATCGCCGCGGAAGTCGGCGCCCATCTTGTCGATCTCGTCGAGCAGAAAGAGCGGATTGGAGCTCTTCGCCTTGCGCATCGACTGGATGATCTTGCCAGGCATCGAGCCGATATAAGTGCGTCGGTGGCCGCGGATTTCGGCCTCGTCACGCACGCCGCCGAGCGACACGCGCACGAATTCGCGGCCGGTCGCCTTGGCGATCGACTTGCCGAGCGAGGTTTTGCCCACGCCGGGAGGGCCGACGAGGCACAGGATCGGCCCGGTCAGCTTGTTGGCGCGCTGCTGTACGGCGAGATACTCGACGATGCGCTCCTTGACCTTCTCCAGACCGTAGTGATCGGCGTCGAGGATCTCCTCCGCGACGTGGAGATCCTTCTTGACCTTGGTCTTCTTGTTCCACGGGATCGACAGCAGCCAGTCGAGGTAGTTACGCACGACTGTGGCTTCCGCCGACATCGGCGACATCTGCCGCAGCTTCTTGAGCTCGTGCGTCGCCTTCTCGCGAGCTTCCTTGGAGAGCTTGGTCTTCTTGATCTTGTCTTCCAACTCCTGAAGCTCGTCGCGACCTTCCTCGTCGCCGAGCTCCTTCTGGATCGCCTTCATCTGCTCGTTGAGATAATACTCGCGCTGCGTCTTCTCCATCTGCCGCTTGACGCGCGTGCGGATGCGCTTCTCGACTTGCAGCACCGAGATCTCGCTCTCCATCAGCCCCAGAACCTTCTCGAGGCGCTGGGTGACAGACGGGGTCTCCAGGATGTCCTGCTTGTCCGGAATCTTGACCGCGAGGTGCGAGGCGACGGTGTCCGCCAGCTTGGCGTGATCCTCGATCTGCTGAACGACGCCAACCACTTCCGGCGAAACCTTCTTGTTCAGCTTCACGTAGTTCTCGAACTCGTTGATGACCGAGCGCGCCATCGCCTCGGCCTCGACCTGCTCGCCCATGTCATCGGCAAGCGCGGTTGCGTCGGCCTCGTAGTAATCGACACGATCGGTGTACTTGAGCACGCGCGCACGCGTCGCACCTTCGACCAGCACCTTAACGGTGCCATCGGGAAGCTTGAGAAGCTGCAGCACGCTCGCGAGCGTGCCGACTTCGAAGATTGAATCGGTCGCCGGATCGTCGTCGGAGGCGTTCTTCTGCGTCGCCAAAAGGATGAAGGTGTCGGAACGCATCACCTCTTCCAGCGCCTTGATCGACTTCTCGCGGCCGACGAAGAGCGGGGCGATCATGTGCGGAAACACCACGATGTCGCGCAGCGGCAAAACAGGATAGGCCCGGGTCTCGCCGGGCTGCAGCTGAGGTCGTGGCTTGGTGGTCATCTCAGGGATCCTTGTTGTTGTGCCCCTGTCGCTGCGACCCGCTTTCGCGGCATCGCCGGACAGTGCCGGTCGGTTCGGGTAAGAAAACGCGGGATCGGGGATCTAAGTCCCGACGCGCTTTCAGAAGGGAGAGCCCCTTACCCAATCGAGGACTACGATTCGTACGCCAGACTATTTCGGACACTATACGTATGTCGGCCCGCCAGGGTCTGCAAGTAAGGCGGGTTTTCCAGCTAAAACCCGCCTTGCACCGACCGTTCCGGCCACGCGCAGGAAAAATGGCGGGCCGCGCCGGTATCCCGGGGCCCGCCGCTAGCCTGTGAGGTCAAGCGCTGGCGCTGCCCGACTCGGCCGTCCGGTCACTGCGGTCGGAGTAGATGTAGAGCGGCCGCGCGGTTCCTTCGACCACTTCCTTGGAAATCACGACCTCTTCGACGCCTTCCAGGCTCGGCAGATCGAACATCGTGTCGAGCAGGATGCCCTCCATGATCGAGCGCAGGCCACGCGCGCCGGTCTTGCGCTCGATAGCCCTGCGGGCGATAGCGCCAAGCGCCTCTTCCGCCAAAGTGAGGTCGATCGACTCCATCTCGAACAGCCGCTGATACTGTTTGACCAGCGCGTTCTTCGGTTCGACCAGAATCTTCTTGAGCGAGGCCTCGTCGAGGTCCTCGAGCGTGGCGACCACCGGCAGGCGGCCGACGAATTCGGGGATCAGGCCGTACTTAAGCAGGTCCTCAGGCTCGACTTCGCGGAATATCTGGCCGGTCTTGCGGTCTTCCGGCGCGAGCACCTTGGCGCCGAAGCCGATCGAGGTCGAGCGGCCGCGCGCAGAGATGATCTTGTCGAGACCGGCGAAAGCGCCGCCGCAGACGAACAGGATGTTGGTCGTGTCGACTTGCAGGAACTCCTGCTGCGGATGCTTGCGCCCGCCCTGCGGCGGCACGGAGGCGATCGTGCCTTCCATGATCTTCAACAGCGCCTGCTGCACGCCCTCGCCCGACACGTCGCGGGTGATCGACGGGTTGTCGGACTTGCGAGAAATCTTGTCGATCTCGTCGATATAGACGATGCCGCGCTGCGCGCGCTCGACATTGTAGTCGGCGGCTTGCAGCAGCTTGAGGATGATGTTCTCGACGTCCTCGCCGACGTAACCGGCTTCGGCCAAGGTCGTGGCGTCCGCCATCGTGAACGGCACGTCGAGAATGCGCGCGAGCGTCTGCGCCAGCAGCGTCTTGCCCGAACCGGTCGGACCGATCAGCAGGATGTTCGACTTCGCAAGCTCGACGTCGTTGTGCTTGGCCTGGTGATTGAGCCGCTTGTAGTGATTATGGACCGCGACCGAGAGCACCTTCTTCGCGTGATCCTGACCGATGACGTAGTCGTCGAGGACCTTGCGGATATCCTTCGGCGTCGGAATGCCGTCGCGCGACTTCACCAGCGAGGACTTGTTCTCCTCGCGAATGATGTCCATGCACAGTTCGACGCACTCGTCGCAGATGAAGACCGTCGGGCCGGCGATGAGCTTGCGCACCTCGTGCTGGCTCTTGCCGCAGAACGAGCAGTAGAGAGTGTTCTTGGAATCGCTGCCGCCGACCTTGCTCATTCCATTCTCCGTCACGTTCGCTCGTACACGGTCTCAACACAGCACGAACGAAGCAAGTTACACGCCGGAACTCCGACACGGCGGCCTCAACCGGGGAGGCACGCAAACCCATTACTCCCCCACATCATAAGCGAAGCATGCTAACGACGTGATAATCAAGAATCGATTAACGATAACCGGCCACTCACAGCCTGCAATAAAGGCCGCACCGGGGCAAACATCCCGCTCCAAGTGTGCCCGGGAGAACGGCCCCCAGGCAAGACCGCATCACGCCGGCTTCGGCAGCTGAAGCTCCTCAGCCCGTCGGTCGATAACCTTATCGACAATACCGAAGTCTTTTGCCGCATCCGCGGTCAGGAAGTAGTCGCGCTCCAGCGCGTCCTCGATCTTCTTGAGCGACTGGCCGGTGTGCTTCACGTAGATCTCGTTCAGCCGCTTCTTCAGGTTCAGGATTTCCTGGGCGTGGAGCATGATGTCTGTCGCCTGCCCCTGGAACCCGCCCGACGGCTGGTGGACCATGATGCGCGCATTCGGCAGCGCGAAGCGCTGGTCCTTGGCGCCGGCGGCGAGCAGCAGGGAGCCCATCGAGGCGGCTTGGCCGATGCACAGGGTCGCAACATCGGGCCGGATGAACTGCATCGTGTCGTAGATCGCCATCCCAGACGTCACCACCCCACCCGGCGAGTTGATGTACATCGAGATCTCTTTCTTCGGGTTCTCCGCCTCGAGGAAGAGAAGCTGCGCGACGACGAGCGTCGACATCCCGTCCTCGATCGGGCCGGTGATGAAGATGATCCGCTCCTTCAGGAGCCGAGAAAAGATGTCGTAGGCGCGCTCGCCACGATTGGTCTGCTCGACCACCATGGGAACGAGATTCATGTACGTGGCGACGGGGTCTCTCATTTCGGCTCCTTGACGCGAATCACGAAAGCTATCGGCAGCTTAGCCTTCCCGCCGCGCTGGATGATCTATTTGCGCCGGGTGCCTGGCGCAAGTGAGGCGGCATCAGGCGGCCACCTCGTCCTCGGGCTTGAACAGATCCTCGCGCGATACCTTCTTCTCGGTGACCGTGGCGAGCTCGAGCAGGAAGTCGACCACCTTTTCCTCGAAGATGGGCGCGCGCAGCGAAGCGACCGCCTGGGCGTTCTGCCGGAAGAAGTCGTAGACGCGCTGCTCCTGGCCGGGGAATTGGCGCATCCGCTCCATGATGGCGCGGTTGAGCTCCTCGTCGGTGACGGTGATGTTGTTCTTCTCGCCGATTTCGGCCAGCACCAGGCCGAGCCGGACGCGGCGCTCGGCGATGGCGCGGTATTCCTCTTTCGCCTTCTCCTCGGTGGTGTTTTCGTCAGCGAAGCTCTTGCGCTCGGTCTCCATTTCCTGGAGCACGGTCTGCCAGACGCGGCTGAACTCCTCTTCGACCAGCGACGGCGGCGGCTCGAACTTGTGCATCTTGTCGAGCTCGTCGAGCAACGCGCGCTTGACCTTCTGCCGCGTCATGGCGGTGTGGTCGCGGCCGATCTGGTCACGCACCGCCTCGCGCAGCTTGTCGCGCGATTCAAGTCCGAGCGTTTTGGCGAACTCGTCGTCGACGTTGACGGTGCCCGGTGTCTCGACCGATTTCGCCGTGACCGCAAACTCGGCATCCTTGCCGGCGAGATCCGCCACTTGATAATGCGCGGGGAATGTCACCTTGAGGGTGCGCTTCTCGCCGGCAGCGACGCCGACGAGTTGGTCCTCAAATCCCGGAATGAAGGTGTTCGAGCCGATCAGGACCGGTGCGTCCTCGCCGGCGCCGCCTTCGAAGGGCTCACCGTTGATGGTGCCGAGATAGGAGATGACGACGCGGTCGCCCTGCTCCGCCTTGCCGCCTTCGGACCGCGCCGTGAACGGTTTGTTCTGCTCGGCGATACGATTGATGCCCTCGTCGATCTCGCTGTCGGCTATGTCGGCAACCGGCTTCTCGATCTTGATGTCCTTGAAGTTGCCGAGCGCGATCGGCGGTACGATCTCGACCGCGACCGTATAGGCGAGATCGCTCTTGCCCTCGATCAGCTTCTCGACCTCGTCCTTCTCCTCCGGCAGCGTCACCTTCGGATCGGCGGCGAGCTTGAAGCCGCGCTCCGAGACGATCTGGTTGTTGGTGTCGCGAACCGTGCTC
>DATCFB010000210.1:0-2740 GCA_036509755.1 Pseudolabrys sp.
CTCACCATCCGCAAATTCAAGAAAGACAAGCTGACGCTCGACCAGCTCGTCAAATTCGGCACCATCACGCCGCAGGGCGCCGAGATCCTGAGGATCATCGGCCGCTGCCGCGTCAACACGCTGGTCTCGGGCGGCACCGGCTCCGGCAAGACGACACTGCTCAACTGCCTGACCGAATTCATCGACGACGACGAGCGCATCATCACCTGCGAGGACGCCGCCGAGCTTCAATTGCAGCAGCCGCACGTCGTGCGCCTGGAAACCCGACCGCCCAATCTCGAGGGAGAAGGCCAGGTCACGATGCGCGACCTGGTCAGAAACTGTCTGCGTATGCGTCCGGAGCGGATCATCGTCGGCGAGGTGCGCGGACCCGAGGCGTTCGACCTGTTGCAGGCAATGAACACCGGCCACGACGGCTCGATGGGCACGCTGCACGCCAACAACCCGCGCGAGGCGCTATCACGCCTGGAATCGATGATCACGATGGGCGGCTTTTCGCTGCCGTCGAGGACCATCCGCGAGATGATTACGGCCTCCGTCGACGTCGTCATTCAGGCGGCGCGCTTGCGCGACGGCTCGCGCCGCATCACGCACATCACCGAGGTGATGGGCATGGAAGGCGACGTGGTCATCACCCAGGATCTCTTCGTCTACGAGATGACGGGCGAGGATGCGAAGGGCAACATTATCGGCCGCCACCGTTCAACCGGCATCGGCCGTCCGCGCTTCTGGGATCGCGCCCGCTACTACGGCGAGGAACAGCGGCTTGCGGTCGCGCTCGACGCGGCCGAAGCCGCGAGCGCGGAGTTGGGCAAGTGAACGGAGGGGCTCGCGCATGAACATGATAGCGATGGCCTTTCTGGCGGCGGTCGCTGTGGGCGGCATCGCCTACGTCTTTCTCTATCCGATCCTCTCAGGCGAGCGACATGCGGAGAAGCGGCGCGAAAGCGTTGCCCGCACTGAGCCTGCGGCCCGTGCGGTGCGCGGTCAGCCGCGCTCGCGTCGCGACGCCATCGAGAACACGCTGAAAGAATTCGATGAGCGGCAGAGAAAGGCCAAGGCGAGCCTGAACACCCGGATCGCCCAGGCGGGCCTGTCGTGGACGAAACAGCGATTCATTCTGATCTCGGCAGCCGTGGCTTTTGGGCTGTTCTTCGTCGCGTTCATTGTCGGCCCGGGGCTTTTGCCGGCGCTCGCCATCGGATTCGCCGGCGGCTTCGGCGTGCCGCGCTGGATGCTGTCCTATCTGAAGAAGCGGCGTGAGCAGAAGTTCCTCTCAGCTTTTCCCGATGCGGTCGATATCGTCGTACGCGGCGTCAAGGCGGGTTTGCCATTACTCGACTGCCTGAAGATGATCACGATGGAGGCGCCGGAGCCGATCAAGTCGGAATTCCGCTTCGTCGTCGACACGCAGGCGGTCGGAATGCCGCTCGGCGAGGCCTGCGCGAAGCTCTACGAGCGCACGCCAGTGGCCGAGGCAAACTTCTTTGGCATTGTCATTAGCATTCAGCAAAGGGCCGGCGGCAACCTCTCTGAGGCGCTCGGCAACCTCTCGCGGGTGCTGCGCGAGCGTAAAAAGATGAAGGCGAAGATCAACGCGATGTCGCAGGAGGCGAAGGCCTCTGCCGGCATCATCGGCGCTTTGCCGATCGCCGTGATGACCCTCGTATACCTCACCAGCCACGACTACATCGCGCTTCTCTTCACCCAGCCGCTCGGGCACCTGATGCTCGCCGCCTCCGCCGTCTGGATGACGATGGGGGTTCTGGTGATGAAGAAGATGATCAATTTCGATTTTTAGCCGCAAAAGCGCAGCCGCCGTCATGCTCGACTTGCTCGAAAACGCGATAAACGTCCAGACGCTGACGATGGTGCTGGCAGCCGTTGCGGCGGCGGCGACGGTACTGACGCTGGCGATGCCGCTCGTTTTCGCCAATCCACTCGACAAGCGGATGCGATCCGTGGCCCTCGAGCGCGAGAAGCTGCGCCAGCGCGAACGCGAACGCATGAACCAGCAGAAACAGAAGGTCTCGCTGCGGCAGTCGCCGAAGCAGTACGTTCAGAGAATCGTCGACGGCTTCAACCTGTCGAAATGGGTGGGCCAGGAGGAAGCGCGGCTAAAGCTGATCCAGGCCGGCTATCGGGGCCAGGCGCCCTACGTCACCTACCTGTTCTTCCGTATGGTGACGCCGGCCGCCGCTTTCGTGCTCACGACGTTCTACGTGTTCGTCGTGCTCAAGCTCGCTTATCCGACCTCGGTCAAGCTCGGCATCTGTATCGCCGCCGCCTATCTCGGCATGCACCTGCCATTGATGCTGCTGAAGAGCAAGATCCAGAAGCGGCAGTTATCGATCAAGCGGGCCTTTCCCGACACGCTCGACCTGCTTTTGATCTGCGTCGAATCCGGCATGTCGATCGAGGCAGCGTTCCGCAAGGTCAGCGAGGAGGTCGGCAGCCAGTCGGTGGCGCTCGCCGAGGAACTGACGCTGACGACGGCGGAATTGTCCTACCTGCCCGACCGCCGCCAGGCCTACGAAAACCTCGCCAAGCGCACCGACCTCGAGGGCGTGAAATCGGTGTGCATGGCGTTGCAGCAGGCCGAACGCTACGGTACGCCTTTGTCGACCATGCTGCGCACCATGGCCCAGGAAAACCGCGACATGCGCATGTCGGAGGCCGAGAAAAAGGCCGCCGGATTGCCGCCCAAGCTCACCGTGCCGATGATCCTGTTCTTCCTGCC
>DATCFB010000211.1:0-2502 GCA_036509755.1 Pseudolabrys sp.
GTACAAACGCGGCGAGCGTCTGGCCGCCACACGCTTCACGGCCCGGGCGCTCGACGACAGAGCCGGCGACACGGCACTGCTGCTCGCGCTCGCGGGAATGCATCCGGCATCACTGAAGCACAAGGTGATCTTCGTCTGGTCCGTCGAGGAAGAGATCGGATCGATCGGCGCGTGGAGGGTCGCTGATCACCTGGGAACGTCGGTGCACCGCGCTTATGCGATCGACACCTTCGTATCATCCGATACCCCCTTGGAGTCACCCCTCTTCGCCTTCGCGCCACTCGGCCATGGACCGGTGCTGATTGCCATGGATGACGAAACGATCGTGTCGCGCGCCGAGCGTGAGCGCATCCTCGCTCTCGCGCGCAACAACCACATCCCATTGCAGGTTGGCACGACCAAGGGAGGCAGCGACCTGGGTCCCTTTGTCGGGTCGGGCGCAATCGGCGCTCAGCTTGGCTGGCCAGGACGGTACAGTCACTCGCCCGCGGAAGTGCTGGATCTCAACGACCTGGAATCGTTGGCCCGGTTGGTACGAGTGTTGGCGCAGTAGCGCGGTGCGCTCGCTGGAAGCCCCGAAGTTATGGAATACCTCTGAGAGGTTCACGTGAATCGAAAAATCGCAGGTCTCCTGTTTTTGTCGATGTCTCTCGGCGTTTTCGCTCCGAGCCTCGAGTCGCAAGAGGCGCCGGCGAGACAGCCGGTCGCGCCGGTGCGCCCGGTGACGGACGACTATTTCGGCACGAAGATCGTCGACAACTACCGCTACTTCGAGGATCTGAAAAATCCTGCCGTACAAAACTGGATGAAGGCGCAGGCAGATTACACGCGCCACACGCTGGACTCGCTGCCCGGTTACCCGGCGTTGCTCAAGCGCGTCGACGAGCTCGATGCATCGGAACCTGCGCAGGTCACCGGCGTGCAGATCGTCGTCGGCCGCTATTACAGCCTGCGCGCGCCGAGCGGCGCGCAATCGTCGAAGTTGTACGTGCGCGACGGCATCAAGGGCCAGGACAAACTGCTGATCGACCCGGAGAAGATTCCGGGCAACGACACCTCGCATTACAGCATCCTCGGCTACCGCCCTTCGCCCGACGGCCGTTACACCGCCTACCAACTCGCGGCCGGCGGCTCGGAAAAAAGCGTGCTGCACATCTACGACGTACAGGCCGGCAGGGATTTGCCCGAGACCGCGGACCGCGCCTACGGCGATTCGTTCTGGCGCGCCGACAGCCGCTCGTTCTTCTATCCGCGCGGACAGAAGATGGAGTCCGGGATGCCGAAGACCGCGAAATTCGAAAACGGCCGGGTCTACCTGCACGTGCTCGGGCGCGCGTTCGACGACGACCCACCGATCTTCGGTCGCGGCCTCAGCGATGCGATCGCAATGACGCCGATCGAAGATCCAGAAATCACCACCGGCCTGGGCTCGCACTACGCGATCGCCATCGTGTCGCCCGGCGCCGATCCGCGCCTGCGCGTGTTTGCGGCGCGGGTCGAAACGATCAAGGACGGTAACACGCGCTGGCGCGCCGTCGCGGCGAGTTATGACGATCAGTACATCGGCGGTGACAATTCCGACGAACCGGTCATCGCACTGTCCGGAGACACGCTGTATTGGCTGTCTCGCAAGAACGCGCCTCGCGGAGAGATCCTGAAACTGGATTTGTCGCATGCGGATTCGAAACCGCAAGTCGCCGTCGCACAGGGCGAACTGCCGATCAGCGCAGTGTATGCGAGCCGCGATGCGATTTGGTGGCGCGTCAATGACGCTGGCGTCAATAGCATCCGTCGTCTGCTTCTGGCGAAAGGTGCAAAACCGGAAGCATTGAAGCTGCTGTACGCGGGCGACGTGGCCGACGTGAGCACGGACGCCGCGGGCAGTGACGTGGCCTTGCTCACCAACAGCTATCTGCGCTCGTCCACTTATCTCGGCATCGATCCAAAAACCGGCGCGCTCGGCGACGACGGCCTGCAACCCGCAGGACCTTACGACCATCTCGATGATCTGACCGTCGAGGAGGTGCGGGTCAGGAGTTGGGACGGCACACTCGTACCCCTGTCGATCGTCCACAAGAAGGGCATTCCGCTCAACGGCAACAACCGCACGGAGATCACCGGCAACGGCGCTTACGGCGTCAGCACCTCGCCGTTGTACCTACCAGTGATGCGCGCGTGGTACGACCGTGGCGGCATCATCGCCATCGCGCACGTGCGCGGCGGTGGCGAGCTGGGCGAGGCTTGGCACAAGGCCGGCTTCCAAGCCACCAAGCCGAACAGCTGGAAGGACTTCATCGCCTGCGCGCAATACCTCGTGGATCACCATTACACCCGCCCGGCGAAACTCTTCGGTCTGCTCGCAGGGAGCGCCGGCGGCATCCTGATCGGGCGGGCGATCGAAGAGCGGCCCGATCTCTTTGCCGCCGCGGTGATCGAGGTGCCGGCCGCCGACATGTTGCGCTTCGAGACCACAGCCGACGGCCCGTACAGCGAGCCGGAGTA
>DATCFB010000212.1:0-5542 GCA_036509755.1 Pseudolabrys sp.
GAAAGCGACGTAAGCCGAAAATCCGTTGGTCGATCCGGTCTTGTTGAACAGAGTCGGCGCCGCGCCGGTGAGGGGCGGCGTCAGCCGGGTGACCGCATGGGGCTTCATGGTCATCGTGTCGGCATTGCCGGCGAGCAGCCGTTGCAGCGTGACCGGGTATGGGTATTGCTCCCATCCCAGCCCCTGAACGAGCTCACCGGATTTGAAATAGCCGATGTGCGTCGCCTCGATCGCGCTCCGGAGCGGCCCTTCGATACTGTCCGGAGAGATATTGGCGTCGACGAAACGGATCATGTCGGCGGTGGATGATTTCACGCCGTAAGCTTCGGCGTCGAACATGCCCGGATTGACGCGGATCGGCTTGCCCGCCTTGTTGTAGCCCCAGGCGTAGTCGTGCATCGGCGCGGCGGGCACGTGTATGTAGCTGTGGCGCAGGCCGAGCTTTGCAAAAACACCGCTTTCGATGAGGTCGGCGAAGGGTCGCTTCATCGCCAGGGCGGTGATGTGACCGAACAGGCCGATGCTCGGATTGGAATATTGGCGCTGTGCGCCCGGCGCCGCCGACGGCTTCCACTGCCGGAAATAGGCTTGCATCCCGGCGTCGGTCTGGACGCTATCGGGAAATTGCAGCGGCAGGCCGCCCGCCGTGAAGGTGCCGAGGTTGAGCAGCGTCGCCGCATCGACGGCGCTACCGCGCAGGTCGGGCATGAATTTGCTCGGGTGATCGTCGAACGAGAGCCGGTTCAGCGTCTGGGCATAGCCGCCGAGGGTGGCCGTGAATGTTTTGCTCACCGAACCGATCTCGAACAGCGTGTCGGCGCTCACAGGACTTTGCGTCTCTTTCGATGCCAATCCGTAGTTGAAGAAATAGTGCCGGCCGTCGACCGTCACGGCGACGGCGAGTCCCGGCACGTCGTATTGTTTCATCATCGGACCAACGGCGCGATCGACGGCGGCGGTCATTGCCTTCGGAGCCTCGGCAGCGCGCAGCGCCGCGGGCAGCAGGCACGAGACAATGACGGCGAGAGCCAATGGCCTTAGAGGGCGGCTGGCGGTCACGAAATCTCCTTCGCCACAGTTGAAACGGCGCTTGTATCGCAACGACACCGACGAGGTGACAAGGCCATTGCGGCATGGTCGCGGCCAAGAGCATGCGCCGGCGCGTCTTACCCAAAGCAAAAAGGCCGCACCTGGGTGCGGCCTTTTCATTTGTTTTCAACTTGTTTATTCGGCGTGCCGCCTCAGTCGAAGCGGCCGGCCGCATGCCCCAGCATGGTGTAGACCTTGCCGGTCTCCGACGTGAGATAGGTGCGCGCCATGACCTGACTGCGATCGTCGCGTGAGACCTCTTCGAGCAGGCGCTCGAATTCGCCGATGTAACGATCGACCGTCTGCTTGAACTCGCGGTCGGCGCGGTACTTCTTGCGGATCTCGTCGAAGGCCTGCTGGCCCTGCAACGTGTAGAGCCGGCGGGTGAACACATTGCGCTCGCCGCGCTTGTAGCGATCCCACAGGTCGGTGGCGGCGTCGTGGTCGATCATGCGGGCGATATCGACCGAGAGCGAATCGAGCGACTCGATCGAATGCCGCGGTGAGCGCTCCTCGGCGCCGCGCCGTTCGGGGGCCGGCTCCGGACGCACGGGCTCGCGGACGCGCTCGCGATTGAATTCGCGCGCTGGCTCATCTTCCTCGCGCGAGGCGCGATTGAGGAGGTCGGACAGCCAGCCGCGGCCGGCCGAAGGCTGCGGTCCGATGGGAGCCGGCGCTACCGGCTCCGCCGGCGCACGGCGCGGCGCGGGCGCGAAGCTCGCGACGTCGCGCGGCGGTGTGCGCGGTTCGGGACGCGGTTCACGCACCGGCTCGCTGCGCGAAGCCGTCTCGCTGCGGCCGCCGACGATGGCGAGCGGCTGCTCGTCGCGTCCGCGCCGCACCGGCTCGACGGCGTCGAGGCTGCGACCATGGCGGGCGACGATGCGGTTGAGTTCGGCCAGCGCCTCGATCTGGTCGACGATGACGCGGCGCATCTGGGCCGTGCTCTCGGCGGTTTCCTGCGGCAGTTCGAGCACGCCGCGGCGCAGCTCGGCGCGCGTCGCTTCCAGTTCGCGCTGCACTTCCTCACGCGCCGAACCCAGCTCGCGCTGCATCTCGCTGGCCATCTGTTTCATCCCGACCAGCGTCTCGGCGAAGCGCGAATTGGCCTCCTCAAAGAGGGCGTGCGTGTCGCCGGTCGATTGCTCGAAGATGTCGCGCATGGCGGCGGAGGAACGCCGCCGCTCGCCCTCGGCCTGATCGCGCATGCGTTCGAACTGCTCGCCGATTGCGCGGGCGCTTTCGCTGCCGGTCTCCTGCATGGTGCGGGCGACGTCCTCGGTCTGCTCGCGCACGCGGTCGTATTGATCGGCGATGGTGCGCGCGCTTTCCGTGGTCGCTTCCGAGACGACGCGGGCGACGTCGCGGGCGCGAATTGCGGCCGCGTCGAGGGTCTGGTCGATGAGTCCGGAGAAGCGCTTGAGCCGCTCGGCGATCTCGTCGGTGCGGATGTCGAGCGCGTTGACCAGCGACTCGATCTGCACGCGGCGCTCATTGACGTTCTGCTCGGTGCTGCGGTTGCTCGACTCGATGAGGTCGGCTGCCTTGGCGAGTTCCTGGCCGTGCACGTCGAAGGCGCGCGCGAGCTGGCCGAGATCGGTGAGCACCTGAGACGTGACCTCACGGAACCCGCCGATGTTCGACTCCATCCGGCCGGTCGCCTCGCCTGTGCTGACGGTAACCTCGTTCATGGCGCTGACGAACTCGGAGACGCGCAGCATCAGCGTATTTTCCAGCGCGCTCATGTTCTCATGCGAGCCGGTGAGCACTTCCTGAAGCAGCACATTGGCTTCGCGCAGTCGGCCGAACAGAGCGGTCGTGTCCGAGCGCAGGATGTTGTGCGTCTCCATGAGCTCGTTGACGGTCGCAGTCGCGGTCTCCTGCGACTTGGTGATCGCGTGCTCGGCGGTCTGTTGCAGGCCGGAGAGGGTGCGGTTGACCGTCTCCGCCGCCGTTTCGCCGGCGGCGTTGATCAGAAGCGCGATCTGCTCGGAGTTCTCCGCAACCGAGCGGCTGAAGCCGTAACCGCGCTCCTCGATGACCGACATGGCCTGCTCGGTGGCCTTGGTGATCTCGTTGCCGAATTGCAGGCCCTTGTCGCTGATGGCGGCGAGCAGGCTGCCGCTCTTGTCGGACAGGATCGTCTCCATCTCTTGCGTGCGGCTCGAGACTTCGCGGGCAATCTGCTCGGCCTTGCCGATAAAGCCGCGCGCGACCTCGTCGCTGACGCTGCGCAGCGTACGTTCGGCCTCGCCGGCCGAGACGCGGATCGCCTCGCTGGTATTGACGGCGAGTTCACCGAGGTTGCGCTCGGCATTGGCGGAATTGACCTGGATGGAGTGGCTCAGCTGCTCGAAGCGAGCAATCAGCGTGTCGGCGGCGGCTTTGGTGCGGTTCTCCACCACGTCGGCAACCTTCTCGGTGCGCCCGACGAGCAGTTCCTCCAGGCGGCCGTAGCGCACGTCCAGCGTCTCGGCGATGATGTCGGCCCGGGAGCCGAGCGTGTCGGCCGCTTCCGCGGCGCGCGCGTCGATCGTGCTGCCGATGTCGACAATGCGGCGGTCGAGTGCGCCGACCATGTCCTTGCCGCCTTCGCTGAGCGTCTTCGCCATGTCGGCGACGCGGGCGCCGAGCAGTTCCTCGAAGCGGGACAGCCGCTTGTCGAGGTGCTCGGAGAGTTCGCCGGTGCGGCCGGTGACGCGCTGGTCGAAGCTGTCGAGATAGGCCCGCATCGCGTCGGCTACGTCCTTGGTGCGGGCGCCGAGGCGCTCGACCAATTCGCCGCCATAGGTCTTCACGGTGTGGTCGAATTCGCCGATGTGATGGGTGATGAGATTTCCGAGGTTGCCGGAGTCGCGCGAGATCTTCTCGCTGAGCTCCGTGCCCTGGCCGTCGAAGACCTCTTCGAACGCCTTCAGCCGCGCGCCGAGCATTTCGCGCATGGCCTCGCCACGATTGTCGATCGTCTTGACGAGCACCTCGGCATTGTCGCGGAAGGTGTCGGCGACGGTGTTGGAGCGCGCGATGACGGTGTCGGCGACGCGCGTGCCGGTCTGCTCGATGCGGCCGACGACTTCGGCGCCGCGATTGCCGAGCTCCTGAACCAAAGCGTCGCCGCCATTGCGCAGGCGGCTGGTGATCTCTTCGCCGCGCGCGGCAATGGCTTCGGTCACGCTCGCGCCGGCCTGGGTGATGGCCTGCGTCGCCTGCAGCGAGCGCGCGGCCATGGCCTCCATTGTGCCGCCGGCGTCGGCGGCGAAATTCTTCTGCACGTTCTCGAGCCGGGCGCTCAAGGTCGACTCGAGGCGCTTGGCAAGATCGGCGAACTCCTCGTGCACGGTCTCGCTGCGGAAGCGCAGGCTGCCGACGAGCTGCTCGCTTGCCGAAGTGATCGAGCTGGTGGCGTGGAAGCTTGTGCTCTCGAGCTTGTCGAGCAGCGTCGAACCGCGCTCGCTCAAGGCGTCGACCATGGAATCGCCCGCTTGGCCGAGGGCGAGCGTGATGACTTCGCCCTTCTCGGTCAGCGAGCGGGTGACCCGCTGCGCCACTTCGCTGACCTTGTCGGCGACGAGATCACCGACCGATGTGATGTCGTGCGACAGGTCGAGATGGACGCTGGCGATCGCATTGCGCACCTGGTCGCCCTGGTTGACCATCATCTCGCGCTGGCTGGCGAGCTGGTTGATGAGGTCGCGCACGCGCACCTCATTGTCGTTATAGGCGCGCTCGATGGCCGAGACCTCGTTATGCACGAGCGCCTCGAGCTCGGCGGCACGGGCAAGAGCCCGCTCGACGCCGTCGCCCATGGCCGCGACCTCGCGACGCACCGCCTGGCCCACGCTGACCACGGCTTCGCGCGCCAAAGTCTCAGGCTGCGCCATCCGCATGGCGACTTCGGCCATGGATTCGGCGACGATGCGCATGTCCTGCGCGCGGCTGAACATCTGCGCCAGCGCATAGAACAAGCCGATCGGCACGACGATGCCGGCGGCGATCGCGGCAACTGCGCCGGCGAGCGCTTTCGGTCCCAGGCCGGCGAGTTCGCCGCTGAAGGCATAGACGAGCGCGAGTCCGGCGGCGGCCCAGACGACGGCGGCGAGGCCGGCGGCGATCGACGGGGTTCGCGAGGGGCGGCGGCGCAGCGCCTGGAGGATCAGGCCGACCTGCTCGCGGTCGTCATTGGCGGGCGCGCGCAGGCCGATCGTGTCGCTGCCTTCTTCGCTGTGAAAGAGGTCGCGAGTCGACTCGAGGCCGGGTGCAGATTCGGATGGCGTCGGGGCGGGCGAGGGCGCCGCGGGGCGGATGTTCAGGGCCTCCTGGATGGCCGTCAGCGCGGCTTCCGTCGGATCCTGGGTCTTCTGCGGATTATTCGCCATTTTCGGTCGTCGCCTCGTCGTTACGCCGGACACTTGCCGCGGCCGAACCGTCACGATCTAAAGAGGCCGCGGGATGC
>DATCFB010000213.1:0-4960 GCA_036509755.1 Pseudolabrys sp.
CGAAGCGGTGTGCGTCGGCGCCAACGAATTCCTGCTCAAGCCGGTGTCGACCAATGCCTTGCGCGAGCGGGTTGCCGCGGTGTTGATGAATCCGCGCCGCATGGTCAGCAGCGGGCCCTATTACGGGCCGGCGCCGCGCAAACTCGCGACCGCCATCTATTCCGACAACGATCGGGCGATCGCCAATCTGGTGATGCTGGGCTAGGCGCCTCGACGCGAGACGCTTACTGCACCTGTATGTGAGCGCGCTTGACGACGTCCGCCCATTTGGCGATTTCCGCCTTCTCCAGCGGCTCGATCTCGTTGAGCGGCGTATCCATCGGCACGCCGGCATCCTGCATGATGCGCGCCTTCACCGACGGCGTGGCTACGGCCTTCCTGATCTCGGCGTAGAGCTTGTCGATGATGGGCTTCGGCGTATTCTTCGGCGCCCATAGCCCGAACCAGACATAGTTCTGATATCCCGGCACGCCGGCTTCCGCGATGGTCGGAACGTCGGGCAGGAGCGGCGAGCGCTTCGTTCCGGTGACGCCGAGGGCGCGCACTGCGCCGCCCTTAATCTGGCCGAGGCCGCTCGCCAGATTATCGAAGAACACCGGCGTGCGGCCCGAAATCACGTCCGAATAGGCCGGACTGGCGCCGCGATAGGGCACGTGCGTCATGTCGACGCCGGCCATCAGCTTGAACAGCTCGGCGGACAAATGCTGTCCGGTGCCGTTGCCCGCGGAGGCGAAGTTGATTTCGCCGGGCTTCGCCTTGGCCATGGCGAGCAGCTCTTTCACCGATTTCGCCGGAAAATTCTTGCTCACCACGAGCACGAAAGGAAATTCCGCCATCATGCCGACCGGCGTGAAGTCCCTGATCGGATCGTAGGACAATTTTCTGAACAGGCTCGGGTTCACGGCCATATTGGCGGTGAGGCCGGCGAGCAAAGTGTAACCGTCGGGTGGCGACTTCGCCGCCGCTTCGGTGCCGACGATGGTTCCGGCGCCGGGCTTGTTCTCGACCACGACAGGCTTGCCAAGCTGCACCGAAAGCTGCTGTGCGACGATGCGCGAGATGATGTCGGTGCCCCCGCCGGGCGGCTGCGCCACGATGATGGTGATCGCCCGGGTGGGGAAGTCCTGCGCGTCGGCTGCCGTGGCGGCAAGCGTCGCGGTGCCGACGACGATTAGCGTCGAGATCAGTCGACGAAACATTGGCCTTTCCTCCCGGGTTCTCTTTTGACAACAGGCTTCAGGGCCTATCGATTTTAATTGCGGCGACGTTACAGTCGGCCTTCGGCGCTGTCTATCGGGTGCGCCGCGCCGGGGAGACCGTCTTGCCGTCCGCGCTCATCGCCATCGATCAGGGCACCACGTCGACGCGCGCCATCGCCTTCGATGCAATGCTCAACCCGTTGGCCATTTCACAGCATGAACTCCGGCAGATCTATCCCGCGCCCGGCGAGGTCGAGCACGATCCGGAGGAGATCTGGGATCATGTAGTCGCCGCCGTACGCGAATGCCTGAAGAAGGCGAGGCTCGGCCCTAGCGACATCGCCGGCATCGGCATCACCAACCAGCGCGAAACGACCGCCATCTGGGATCGCGCAACGGGCAAGCCGATTCACAACGCCATCGTCTGGCAGGACAGGCGCACCGCGCCGCTGTGCGAGCGGTTGCGCGACGACGGCCACGAGCCGTCGGTCACGGCAAAGACCGGGTTGGTGCTCGATCCGTATTTCTCCGCCAGCAAGATTGCCTGGCTGCTGGACACGATCGGCGGGGCGCGCGCCGCTGCGGAAGCCGGACGGCTCGCCTTCGGCACGATCGACACGTTCCTGCTCTGGAGGCTTACCGAGGGACGAGTGCACGCGACCGATGCAACGAATGCGGCGCGCACGCTGCTGTTCGATATCGGCAAGGGCGCGTGGGATCCGGATCTGTGCCGCCTGTTTGGCGTACCGATGGCGCTATTGCCCGAGGTGCGCGACTGCGCCGGCGACTTCGGCACCACGAGCTTGTTCGGCGGCGCGATTGCGATCCGCGGCGTCGCCGGCGACCAGCAGGCGGCGACCATCGGCCACGGCCGCTTCAAGCCCGGCATGATCAAGTCGACCTACGGCACCGGCTGCTTTGCCGTGCTCAACACCGGCGCGGAACGCGTCGCCTCGAAGAATCGCCTGCTCACCACCATCGCCTATCAATTCGATGGCAAGCGCACCTATGCGCTCGAGGGTGCGCTGTTCATCGCCGGGGCGGCGGTGCAGTGGCTGCGCGACGGACTCAAGATCATCGAGAGAGCCGCCGACGCTGGTGCGCTTGCTGCGCGTGCCGATCCGGCCGAACAGGTCTATCTGGTGCCCGCTTTCGTCGGGCTCGGCGCGCCCTATTGGGATGCGCAGGCGCGCGGCGCGATCTTCGGGCTGACGCGCAATTCCGGCGGCTCCGAGATCGCACGGGCGACGCTCGAATCCGTCGGTTTCCAGACTCGCGATCTGCTCGAGGCGATGCGCGCCGATTGCCCGTCGGCCTTTGCCGCCAATTCGGTGCTGCGCGTCGACGGCGGCGTGACGCGGAGCGAGGTCACCATGCAATTCCTTGCCGACATCCTGGCGATGCCGGTCGAACGTCCCAAGGTGATGGAGACGACGGCGGTCGGCGCCGCCTATCTTGCTGGCCGGGCTGTCGGCCTCTGTCCCGACCTCGACGGCTTTGCTGCGCAATGGCAGTGCGAGCGACGGTTCGACCCCCGCATGGCCGAGGCCGATCGCGAACGCAAATATGCCGGCTGGCAGGACGCCGTCCGCCGGACGCTGACGCGTTAGCTTTCCACCGGGCGTTTTTCTCCCGTTGAGAGGTCTGCCATTGGCCGCTAGCGTCACGTCTCAAGTGTCGCGGGTGAGGGGGAGCGATGGGGGAGATCACGGCGCCGCTGGTGCGTTTCGATGGCGTGTCGAAGCGATTCGGCACGCTCACCGCGATCGAACGGCTGTCGCTCGACATCGGTCACGGTGAGTTCTTCGCACTTCTCGGCCCCTCCGGCTGCGGCAAGACCACGCTCCTGCGCATGCTCGCCGGCTTCGAGGCGCCGAGCGAAGGCCGCATCCTGCTCTCCGGCGAGGACGTTAGTACCCTACCGCCGCATCGGCGGCCTGTGAACATGATGTTCCAGAGCTACGCGTTATTCCCCCATCTCGATGTCGCGAAGAACGTCGGCTTCGGCTTGCGCCAGGAAGAGATCGGCCGCCGCGAGATTGCCGAGCGGGTCGAGGCGATGCTCGCGCTGGTGCGCCTGCAAGGCTACGGTCGCCGCCGCGTCGATCAACTCTCCGGCGGACAGAAGCAACGCGTCGCGCTCGCCCGCGCGCTGATCAAGCGGCCAAGCGTGCTGCTGCTGGACGAGCCACTCGCCGCGCTGGACAAGAAGCTGCGCGCCGAGACGCAATTCGAGCTGATGGAATTGCAGCGCAAGCTCGGGACCAGCTTCGTCATCGTCACCCACGATCAGGACGAGGCGATGACGGTCGCCGACCGCATCGCTGTGATGGATCACGGCCGCGTCGCGCAGGTGGGAAAGCCGGCCGAGGTCTACGAGCGACCGGCGTCGCGCTGGGTTGCCGACTTCATCGGCGAGGTGACGTTGCTCGAGGGCCGCTTCTCGGCGCCGGGCGTCATGCAGACGATGATCGGCCAGTTGCGCGTTTCGGACCCGAGCGTGGCGCTTGGCGCGACGGTATGGCTTGGGCTGCGGCCGGAAAAAATCGATATCGGCAGTGAGCGGCCCGCCGATGACATCAACGCGGTCGCCGGCACGCTGCACGAGGTCGGCTATCGCGGCGACATGTCGATCTTCAAGGTCAGGCTCGGCGACCGTTCGCTGATGAAGGTCACCGTCGCCAACACTGCGCACGGCCGGCGCGGCTTTGCCGTCGGCGACGTTGTGTGGCTGTCGTGGCCGGCCGATGCCGGCGTGGTGCTGACGCAATGAGTGCGCGCGCCAGGCTCAAGCGTTCCGGCGGCGGACGTCTCGTCGTGCTCATCCCCTATCTCTGGCTGATCGCGTTTTTTCTCGTGCCTTTCATCATCGTGGCGAAAATCAGCCTGTCGCAGACGGCGATGGCGCTGCCGCCTTACACGCCGGTGCTCGATCTCGCTGGCGGCTGGACGGGGCTGAAGGACTTCGCCGCGCGACTCACGGTCGATGCCTATGCGCTCATCGGCTCCGACGAGCTCTATCTCAACTCATATCTGAAGAGTCTCGAAGTCGCCGGCGTTTCCACGGCGCTTTTGCTGCTGATCGGCTACCCATTCGCCTACGGCATCGCGCGTGCGCCAGGCGGCCTCCAACCGCTCCTCGTCATGCTGGTGGTGCTGCCGTTCTGGACGTCGTTCCTGATCCGCGTCTACGCCTGGATCAACATTCTTCAGCGCGACGGGCTGCTCAACGACGTGCTGATGGCGCTGCACGTCGTCGATGCGCCGATCGCCTGGCTGTCGTCCGACACCGCCATCTACATCGGTATCGTCTATTCGTATCTGCCGTTCATGGTTCTGCCGCTCTACGCCACGCTCGAGAAGATCGATGAGAGCCTGCTCGAGGCGGCGGCCGATCTCGGCTGCCCACGCTGGAAAGCCTTCTGGCGCGTGACGCTGCCTCTGTCCTGGCCCGGCGTTGCAGCGGGCGCGCTGCTCTGTTTCATCCCGATCACCGGCGAGTTCGTCATCCCCGATCTGCTCGGCGGCTCGAACTCGTTGATGATCGGCCAGACCTTGTGGACCGAGTTCTTCTCCAACCGCGACTGGCCGGTCGCGTCGGCGATCGCGGTCACTCTGCTCGCGCTCCTGCTGATCCCGATCCTCATCTATGAGCGTCTGCAAAAGCGGGCGATCGGCGAGGTGTCGTGATGCAGCGCACCTCCGCCTTCAACACCGTCTCGGTTGCGCTCGGCCTCGCCTTTCTTTATCTGCCGATCGCC
>DATCFB010000214.1:0-2179 GCA_036509755.1 Pseudolabrys sp.
TCGGGCAAGCGAAAATTGCCGAAGTCGCGCTTACCCTTGGCGTAATGCGTCCACAGCGACGTGTCGGTGACACCAGTGATGTAACCGCGCACCACGGCCTCGACTGGCACTGTCCGGCATTTGCGCCCGACCGTGACATTCGGGTCCGGCACCGCCATTACGTGGTTCGGCACAATGTCTTTCGTCTCGCCGAACCAGAACGCGCTGATCTCGTTCAGCAGCTGTCCCTTGTGGGGAATGTGCGCGATGATGCGGTCGAATGAGGAATGCCGGTCGGTGGCGACGAGGATCAGCCGGTCCGCCTGTTCGTAGACGTCGCGCACCTTGCCGGTGCGCTTGGGCCCGAGAAAATCGAAATCCGTACCTTCGAGGATCGCGGTCATGGGCTAGCGATGCACCAGCGTGCCGACGCCATGATCGGTCAGCAATTCGAGTAGGACCGCGTGCGGTACCTTGCCGTCCATGATGACGACGCCTTCGACGCCCTGGTCGAGCGCGTAGATACAGGTCTCGACTTTCGGGATCATGCCGCCGGAGATCGTGCCGTCGGCGATCAGCCGCCGCGCGTCGGCGACCGAGAGCTGAGGGATCAGTTTCTTCGACTTGTCGAGCACGCCCGTCACGTCGGTAAGCAGCAGCAGGCGCTTGGCCTTCAGCGCGCCGGCAACCGCGCCGGCGAAAGTGTCGGCGTTCACGTTGAAGGTGCCGCCGTCGGCCGAGGTAGCGACTGGCGCGAGTACGGGGATCAGCTCGCGGCCGATGATCTGGTTGAGGATGGTGATGTCGATCTTATCCGGCTCGCCGACGAAACCGAGGTCGATCACCTTCTCGATGTTGGAATTGGGATCGGTCACGGTGCGGCTGACCTTCTTGGCCTGCACCATGTTGCCGTCCTTGCCGCACAGACCGACGGCCTTGCCGCCGGCGGCATTGATGTAACCGACAATCTGTTTGTTGATCGACCCGGCGAGCACCATCTCGACGATCTCGACCGTGGCGGCGTCGGTGATGCGCAGGCCGCCGGCGAATTCCGACTTGATGCCAAGCTTGTTCAACATGGCAGCGATCTGCGGCCCACCGCCATGCACGACGACTGGATTGATGGCGGTCTGCTCGAGCAGGACGATGTCGCGGGCGAAATCCCGCGCCATCTTTTCCTCGCCCATGGCGTGGCCGCCGTATTTCACGACAACGATTTCGTCGTCGTATTGCTGCATATGTGGCAGCGCCTCCGACAGGATGCGCGCCTGCTCTAGCGGATCGGTAGGCATGGGCTGGGGCTCTCGGGGTTGCCGGTAGGTGCCGCTCTTTTAGCGGGCGGCAGCGCAGGGCGGAAGGCCCGTCAGGCGCCGCGTGAGCGTGCCAGCGCCGCGGCGATCAGGACGATCCAACTCCCGATCATGACCAGCCCGCCGGCAGGCGCGGCGAAGGGAAAGAGGCGTGTGCCGAGATAGGCGCGGGCCGAGACATCCGCTGCAAATAGCGCCGCGCCGACGACGAAACCCCACAGCGTTACGAGACCGAGGGGGCGGCCGATCAGGCCCCGCCGGGCGAGCGCAATGCCGGCCATGACGCCGACGGCATGGACGAGGAGGAGATAGCCGGCGCTGTCGAGACCGGCGCCCGGCTTGCCGTGCGCGCCGGCCGCGGTGAGCGCCACGCCGAAGGCGCCCATCACTCCGGCGAGCGCGATCAGGATCGGGTCCATTCAGCCATCCTAGAGCCTCGCCCTGAAACGACAAAGCCCGGCGCGAGGCCGGGCTTTGCGCAAGCGATCGTTGGTCGATTACTTGCTGTAGTTGAACTGCGGCATCGACTTGAGCTGATCCTTGGTGGTGTTCAGGGTGGCGTGATCCGGATAATTCTTCTTCGAGATCGAGGTCGAACTGCTGGAAGCCGACGGGCTCATCGAAGAGCCGGCCCCGGTCGTACGCGCCGCGCCGCCACCTGCGGTGCTGCTTGAGCTTGCAGTCTTACTCGGCACTGGCGTGTCGGAGAATTTCAGGTCGCTCCACTTCACGGCGACGTCGTGTTCGCCCATGCCGAGGAAGCCGCCGACGCCAATGGCGACCTGCTGAATCTTGCCGTCTTTGTCGAGCAGCAGTTCCTTGATGTCGCCGATCTTGTCGTTCTGCTGGTCATAAACGTTGAGCCCAATCAGTTTCGAGCCCTGCCAGAC
>DATCFB010000215.1:0-3888 GCA_036509755.1 Pseudolabrys sp.
GCGGTCCCCCGCGCGGTCTGCGGCCGGCCGTCGATATAGATGGTTTCGGTGTAGGCGCGGCAGTTACGCCCCCGGTCCACATAGGCCGGTCCCGGCACCACAGAACCGTAGCGGCCGCTGTCCGGATTACGCCAAGCGACAGGCGCACCCGACTGGCCGCGGTCGAGCGCCTCGATCTCGGCGGCGTAAGCGCGGCGCTTGTCCTCGTCGTCGAGCGAAGCGCCGATGCGGTTGCCGATCAGAGCGCCGACACCGGCGCCGATCAGCGCACCAGCGACATGGCCGCCGGCGCCGCCGCCGAACTGCGATCCGATCGCCGCACCTCCCAGCGCACCGAGCAGGGTGCCGGTGTTTTCTTTGGGCCCCGGGCCCATGCCGTCGGGGCTGCCCGCACAGGCGGCGAGCATGCCGGCCAGACCAATGACAGCGACGATTTTCGCAACGGACATGTCGACCCCCGAGAACAGAGAAAAAAGGACAGAACAATCCGCCGGACGGCGGATCGAGGAAGGCTATGGGAAGGCGAGGATTGGGGCAAAAGTCCGGCGCAAACCGCGCTTTACCCCGCCGGCAGCACCAGTTCGGCGCGCAGGCCGCCGGTCGGAGCCTCGCCAAGGACAAGGCTGCCACCATACAGCCGCGCCAGTTCCACGACGATCGACAGGCCGAGGCCGGAGCCGGGCTTGCTCTCGTCGAGCCTCTGGCCGCGCTTGGCCACTTGCTCGCGCTCGGCCGGCGACAGGCCGCGACCGTCGTCGTCGACGACAATACGGATCGCGGGGCCCTTCTCGCTCACCTCGCGCGCGACCGAGACGGCCACGCGCGAGGCCGCCCACTTGCAGGCATTGTCGACGAGATTGCCGATCATCTCTTCGAGGTCCGGGCGCTCGCCGCGGAATTTGGCCTGCTGGTCCGCGATGACGGCGACGGCGACCGCCTTGTCGCGGTGGATCTTCTCCATCGTGCGCGCAAGCGCGGTGACGACCGGCGCGACGTCGGTGACGGTGCCGACAATCGTCAGGCGCGCAGCGAGCCGAGCACGCTCGAGATGACGCGCGACCTGATCGCGCATGATATCGGCCTGCTCTTTCACCTTCCGGGCAAAGCCGTCGCGGCCGTTGGCAGTGGCCTCGTTGACCATCACCGACAGAGGAGTCTTCAGTGCATGTGCGAGATTGCCGACGTGCATACGCGCGCGCTCGACGATTTCGCGATTGGCGTCAATGAGCGCATTGGTCTCGCGGGCGAGCGGCGCGATCTCCACGGGGAAATCGCCTTCGAGCCGTTCGGCGGTGCCCGCGCGGATGGCGGCGAGACCGGTCGTGATGCGCTTGAGCGGCAACAGGCCGAAGCGCACCTGGAACATTGTGGTGAGCAAAAGAATCACGGCGAGCAGCACGAAGGTGATGGTCAGCGCCTGATCGAACGAGCGCGTCTCGCCGCTGATCTCGGCCGCGTCGCCGGCGACGGCGACGAGATAATGACCTTCATCGCCGAGATCGATATTGCGCTCGACGAGCCGCAGCCTTTGGTCCTCGGCCCCGTCGACATAGCCCTCCCGCGAGCCGTCGGGGCCCGCCGGCACGCCCATGTCCTGGAGATGCGGTAGGCCGCCGTCCCACAGCGAGCGCGACGAGCGGATGTCGGTCTTGCCCGGATCGAGCCTCGTCACCTGCCAGTACCAGCCGGACAGCGGAAGTTCGAACAACGGTTCGCCGATCGACTGCGGGAATTTCTCGCCCGCTTCCTCCGGCGGCGCCGACAGGTCGGCGACCAGCGCGCGCAGGTACACGTTGAGGCGGCGGTCGAACGAGCGCTCCACGGCCTCGCGGTAGAGCGACGACAGAATGACGCCGGTGATGGCGAGAATGATCACGGCCCAGGCGGTCGCGGTCAGGAACAGCCGCAGCGCCAGCGAATTCGATCGCAGGACTCGCGGAAACCACCGGGTCCAGCGCGACGCCTTGCTCATGGAGTGGGCGGAGCGAGCAGATATCCGAGGCCGCGCACGGTCTGGATGATATCGACGCCGAGCTTCTTGCGAATGCGACCGACGAAAACCTCGATCGTGTTCGAGTCGCGGTCGAAGTCCTGGTCGTAAAGATGCTCGACCAGTTCGGTGCGCGAGACGACACGGCCGGCATGATGCATGAGATAAGCGAGCAGCCGATACTCGTGGCTCGTCAGCTTGACCGGATTGCCGTCGATGGCGACGCGCCCGGTGCGTGTGTCGAGCCGGACTGGGCCGCAATTGAATTCGCTCTTGGCATGGCCGGCGGAGCGGCGCAGCAGCGCCCGCACGCGCGCCAGCACTTCCTCGAGGTGGAAAGGCTTTGCGACGTAGTCGTCGGCGCCGGCGTCGAACCCCTGGACCTTGTCGCTCCAGCGGTCGCGCGCGGTCAGCATGAGAACCGGCATCGACCGGCCGGCGCGGCGCCAGGCTTCCAAAACGGAAATGCCGTCCATCTTCGGCAGGCCGATGTCGAGGATGACCGCGTCATAGGGCTCCGATTCGCCGAGATAATGGCCCTCCTCGCCGTCATAGGCGCGGTCGACCACGTACCCGGCATCGGACAGCGCAGCGGCGAGCTGGCGGTTCAAATCGGGATCGTCTTCGACGACGAGCAGTCGCAACCTTTATCTCTCCGCTCCGCGCGTGTTGACGAGAAGCGTGCCGTTGGCGGCGTCAACACTGCTGCGGGTCACTTTGCCATTATGCGAGAGCAGAGTCAGCACATAGACAAGCTGCTCGTCCCTGCGGCAGAGCCGGGCCCGGACGATCTCGCCGTGCTTACCGTGGGCGTGCAGGATCTTAATGGCCTTGGCGAGCGGAATGGCCTTGTGATCGCCGACCGCGGCGCGCTGCTCGGCTTTGGTCAGACAGGCACGCTGTGCCGGATGCAGCGGCGCCTCGGCCGCAAGGACCGGAACGCCGAGCGCGGCGAGGAGTGCCGAAATGACTATCAGTCGGGAGACCGGCATAGGCGGGGTTTACGGGCGCGCCGGTGAACGCGGGCTGAACGGCGGGAGAACGAAGGCGTGAAATTCAGCCGTCAAAGCCTGAAAACGTCGCAAAATCGTCGAGCTGGGCGCGGTGAACGCCAGCCATTGATAGCCGCGTCCTCGTCGGCATAGCCGAGCGCCAGACCGGAATAAACCATCAAGTTTTCGGGCAATTCGAGGAAGGCGCGCACGGTGCGATGCCATGACACCCAGGCCTGTTGCGGACAGGTGTGCAGGCCATGGCCGCGGGCAAGCAGCATCACGGTCTGGAGCAGGCCGCCGATGTCGGCCCACTGCGCAACGCCGAAGCTCTTGTCGAGTGCGAAGAACAAACCCACCGGCGCACCGAAGAACCGAAAGTTCCGCGCGTACTGGTGGTAGCGCGCCGGTCTGTCGGCGCGCGGCACATCGATGGAATTATAAAGCATCTCGCCGACGGCGAAGCGCCGTGTGCGGTAGGGCTCCTCCATCGGATCGGGATAGATGCGATAGTCGCCGCCCTCAGCCTTAGGCAATTCGTTCATGCGTGGCGCCAGCAGCGCCTTGAGTTGCTCGACGCGTTGGCCGGCGATCGCGTATATGCGCCATGGCTGCATGTTGCCGGCGGACGGAGCGCGGCTCGCCCGCCCGACGATGTCGCGAACGGTCGCCTCCGGTATTGGCACCGGCAGAAACGCCCGGCACGAATAGCGCGAGGCGACGGCGTCGAAGATGTCCATGGTGGCTGCGGCTCCGGAAAGCTATGGGCCGGAGTGTGTCCGCTCGCTCCGCGCGTGCCAAGCCGCCTCACTTGCGTCCGAGAATGCGCGCCACCTTTTCGAGACTCCGGCCGCCGAAATAAGCCGTCAGCACGGCAGTCGCCCATTGAGCGACCTCGCCGGACAA